>CAIYXH010000122.1 GCA_903930195.1 uncultured Actinomycetes bacterium
AGAGACGCAGCGAGTCGAGCGACGGCTCGACGGTGAGGTCGAGCTTCGGCACGGCCTTGTCCTCTTCCACGAGCGGCCGCTCGTGCGGGAGCGCCTTGTGCTGCTCGCCCTCGACCAGGTCGATGCCGTGGTCGGTCAGATAGGTGGTGAAGTCCTCGAGCTGCTCCTTGGTGAGCTCGAGCTCCTCGACGCCGCTCACGATCTCGTCGTAGGTGAGGAACCCCTTCTCCTTGCCGGTTTCGACCAGCTTGTGGAGCTCCTCGACGTCAGGAAGGGAGATGTCTACGGTGACCAACGGACTCCGACCTCCAACTCATAGTTGTCCTTCGAAGCCGGCGGAAACACCGGCCGGCACCCCCACAACGCGGCGCACTCTACACCACTTCCAAACAGATCCGGAACAAGCTCTTCACACCCTGAAGCTGCCTCCGGAATAGGCAACGCGGTTTGAGGCACGCGATCGCCGGGAATTGGTTGGTGCGATAGGGCCTTAAAGCAGAGAGGCGGCCGAAGCCGCCTCTCGAACCCCTGCCGCAGGATGATTGCCGTCAGTCCCAGGCGAGGGAGCCTCGAAAAATCCTCGGCCAGGTGTCGTTATCGGCACCGGCTCCGTGTTCCTTGAGGGTGGATCTGCCGAGGTGGCCCCGCCGCATCGGGCCGCCTCGACTCACCCACTATGACGGCCCTGATGCCACTTCACCCATCCCCATTTCGGGGGTTGACCGCCCTACTTGACTAGGCCGCTGCGGCAGTTGCACTAGCTTTCAGCCGTGGCGAGCCGCTTCGAGCAACGCCTGCAGGCCGGGCCCCCGCTCGTGGCCGACGGTGGCATGGGAACGCTGATCTCTGCAGCGGTCCCGCGTGTGCGCACGCCCGAGGAGGCGAACCTCCGCGCCCCGGACGCCGTGACCTCGCTCCACGTCAGCTTCATCGCGGCCGGCGCCGACGTGATCGAGACGAACACCTTCGCCGCGAACCGGCGGAAGCTCGCGGCGCACTTCCTCGACGACGAGCTCGAACGGATCAACTCGACGGCTGTGAAGCTGGCGCGCGACGCGCGCGAGATCTCCGGACGCGACGTGTTCATCGCCGGCGCTCTCGGTCCGCTCGGCGACGGGGACGGCCATCCACCGGAGCTCTTCGCCGAGCAGGCCCGGATCCTCGAGGGCCGCGGTGCCGACCTGTTCATGCTCGAGACCTTCTATGACCTCGGCGAGCTCGAGGCGGCGATCGAGGGCGTCCGCTCGGTCTCGGAGCTCCCGATCGTGGCGATGCTGAGCTTCGACGCCGACGGGCAGACGCTCGCGGGCGTGACCGCGAGCGCCGCGGCCAGCCGCCTGGCCGAGCTCGGGATCGCAGCGTTCGGCGCCAACCACGGGCGCGGGCCGGCGTCGGTGCTCACCGCGCTCGCCGAGATGCAGCGCGAGGGGGCGATCCTCGCCGCGATGCCGAACGTCGGCCTCGCCAGCATGTCCGGCACCCGGGTCACGTTCCCGCACGCCTCACCCGAGTACTTCGGCGAGTTCGCTGCGGCCGCCCGTTCGCTCGGCGCCGGCCTGATCGGGGGCTGCTGCGGGACGACCCCCGACCAGATCGCCGCGATCCGCGCAGCAATCGACGAGGACCGCGAGACGACGACGGCGATCCGCGTGCACACGCGCGTGTCCGCCGAGGCGCCGGCAAGCGCCGAGGGGCCGACCGAGCTCGCGCGCCTCTTCGACGCGGGCAAGTTCGTGGTGTCGGTGCAGCTCGACCCGCCGCTCGGGGGCAACGTCGAGTCGCTCGTCGACTGTGCCCGCGCGGTCAAGGAGTCGGGTCTCGCCCAGGTCGTCGACGTGAACGACAATCCGCGCGCCCGCGCCCGGATGAACGGCATGCTCGCCTCGATCGCGATCCAGCTCGGCGCCGGGATCGAGACGATCCCGCACCTGACGCCGCGGGACATGACAATCGCCGGGCTCGAGTCGCTCCTCCTCGGCGCGCACGCGCAGGGCATCCGCAACGTGCTCGCGGTGACCGGCGATCCGCCGGAGGCGGGCGACTACCCCGGCACCGGCGCGGTCTACGACGTCGACGCGATCGGGCTGACCGACCTCCTCGGCCGCTTCAACGAGGGCGAGGACTTCCACCACCGCCCGATCGACGCGCCGACGGCGTTCTTCCCCGGCGTCGCCGTCAACCCCTCGGCCGACGAGCTCGAGCTGGAGCTGGAGCGGTTCGCGCAAAAGGTCGAGAAGGGGGCGCGCTTCGCGATGACCCAGATCCTCTTCGACCTCGGCTACCTCGAGCGCTTCCTCGAGCGGCTCGGGGGGACGTCGCCGATCCCGCTGCTCGTCGGCGTCTGGCCGATCCGCTCCTACGAGCTCGCGGTGCGCGTCCACAACGAGACTCCCGGGATCCTCGTGCCGGAGCCGGTGCAGAAGCGCTTCCGCGACGCGGGGTCACGCGCGGCCGAGGTCGGGATCGAGCTGACCCGCGAGCTGATCGACGCCTCACGCGAGCTCGCAGCGGGCGTCTACGTCGTCGCGCCGTTCCGCCAGCCGCTCGGCGTGCTCGACGTCCTCGACTACTAGGGACCCTCAGATCGGGAAGCGGTCGACGAGGCTCGCGCGGAGCCGGAGGACGTCCTTGGGCGGCGCGACCTGGTTCAGGTGGTGCACGACCTTCGACTGACGGACGTCCCGCTTCCACTTCGAGTGGTCCGGGATCTGGACGACGATTGCCGCGGCCACCCAGACGAGTACCAGGCCAAAGGCGGCTCCGGCGACGAGGCCGCCGATCGAGTCGAGAAAGCGCAGTGGGGGCAGCAACCGCAGCCCGCCGCGGATGAACGAGGCCACGAACGTCGCCGCGGCCTGGAAGAGCGAAGCTCCGACGAGCGCCCCGCCGAGCCCGACGAGCGCGCCGTAGTGCGAGGCGTCCGCGCTCGAGAGGAACTGCGGTGCCTCCCGTGCGCCGATCACCGCACCGGCGACGAGACCGACCAGCACGAGCGCCGTTCCGATCAGCCCGCGCCGCAGGCCGGCGAGTGCCGTCAGGGCCGCGAGGCCGGCCGCAATCCAATCGAGCGTGGTCATCCAGGTCCAAGGTTCGCGTCCCGGGTACACTGCTCCTCCTAACCGGGGGCGTAGTTCAGTCGGTTAGAACGCCGGCCTGTCACGCCGGAGGTCGCGGGTTCGAGTCCCGTCGCTCCCGTTCAAAAGCCGCCTGTCACAGGGCGGCTTTCGTCTTACTGGTCAATCGGTCCGGTACCGCTGTGCCAGCTGCGGGCTCTGCCCGCCGAAAGCGGCGAGGTCGGCCTCGAATACCAGCTCGAGGAGCGTCGCGTCCTCGACACCCGGAGCGCAGACCACTTCACCGAGCTCGAGTCCGCGGAGCGAGGCGGTGACCACGTCCTCCGCGCTCATGCGTGGGACGGCCGACAGATCCATCCCCTGGACGGTATGGAACTCGGTCGCGACGACGCCGGGACAGACGACCTGCACCCGGACTCCGCTCCCCTCGAGCTCGGCGCTCAGGGTCTGCGACATCGCCACGAGGTGCGCGAGCGTGCCGGCATAGACCGCGCGCCGCGGCATCTGGGAGGCCGGGGCAGGCCCGGAGAAGGCGATCATCCCGGCGACGTTGACGATCGTCCCGTCTCCGCGCTCCACCATGCCGCGAACGGCGGCCTGCATGAGCAGCGTCGGAGCGACGACCTTGACGTGGACGAGCTCGGCGGCCTGGTCTGCCGGCAGGTCTGCAAGCGGCTTGTAGTGGGCGACGCCCGCGTTGTTGACGAGCAGCGTCAACGGCTCGGTCGCGCAGAGCGCGGCGACCGTCTCGATGCCGTCGGTGGTGGCGAGGTCGGCCACGACGACCCGCACCTCGACATCGGGGAGCGACTCGGCCAGCTCGTCGAGCCGCTCCTGACGGCGACCGACCACGATCAGATCGTGACCGTCGCCCGCGAGGCGCTCGGCGAAGGCCCTGCCGATCCCGGAGGACGCGCCTGTGACGAGAGCGAGCGGCGACATGAACTCATCATGGCGGCGCGGGCAGAGCCGAGCGCACGGTCGAAGCGCGGTCCTCTAATCTCCAAGTGATGGAGGGGAAGGAAGAGCTCGGCCGCGGCGGCCGCCTGCGCGCGAGCGCGTCGGCCGACCTCGTCGCCGCCGCCTACGCCGCCGAGAGCGCGCACGGGCCTCGGCTCGCGGCCGGCCTCTCGCTTGCCGATCTTGCCCACGCCGTCGCGCTCGTCGAGGGCGGCGACCTGGCCGGAGAGGACGCGAAGGCACTCCTGCGCGGGCTGCTCGAGCTCGACGCGATCCCCGGCGACGAGTTCCCCTGGGATCCCTCGCTCGGCGATGCCTTCAACGCGCGCGAAGCCGAGCTCACCCGCCGCGTCGGCCGGTCGGCGGCCGGCTGGCTGAGCGCGGGACGGCCGCGGCGCGAGTCGTTCCGCGTCGGCCTGCGGCTCACGGCGCGGAGCGGCGTCCGCGAGCTGCACGACGCGCTCGTCGACCAGGTCGCAGCGCTCGCCGCGCACGCGCGCGAGACGAAGTCCGCGCTCGCGACCGACTACACCTACCTCCAGCCAGCCCAGCCGACGACGGTCGGCCACCTGCTCCTCGCCTACGCCTACCCGGCCCTGCGTGACGCCGATCGGGCGCGCGGCGTCCACGCCGAGCTCGGAGCGAGCGTCGCCGGCGCCGGTGGCAGCGCCGGGTCGCGCTGGACGATCGACCGCTCCCGCCTGGCCGAGCTCCTCGGCTGCGAGTCGCTGATCGAGCACGCGAAGGACGCCGCCTGGCAGGCCGACGTCTACCTCGACCTCCTCTCGGCGCTCGCGATCTCGGCAACGCACCAGACGCAGCTCGGCCAGGACTTCGAGATCTACGCGAGCCAGGAGTTCGGCCTGCTCGAGCTCGCCGATGCGCACAGCCGCGCAAGCGCGCTGATGCCACAGAAGAAGAACCCGTACGCACTGGCCGCCATCCGCACGCAGGCCGGTCAGGCAGCCGGTGACCTCGCTGCCGCGATCGCGGCGCTCCACACCGGCTCGGCGCGCACCGACCACTTCCACCTGCTCAACGGCACCGTCCCGCGCGCGCTCGACGAGGCAGTGGCGATCGCGCGGCTGACCGCCTCGGTGCTCGAAGGCATCGAGCTTCGCCCGGCGCGCTTCGAGCAGATCGCGCGCGAGAGCTTCGTCACGGCCGCCGACGTCGCCGACGTCCTCGCGCTCTCGGGCGAGCTCGACTACCGCAGCGCACACAAGGTCGTCGGCCGCGCCGTTCGCGACCTCGTCGACGCGGGCGACGCCCCCGCCGACCTGACGCCCGCCCGCCTGATCGCCGCGGCCGAGGCCACGCTCGACCATCCGGTCACGATCGACGAGGCCGTGCTCCTCGACGCGCTCGATCCTGCCGCCTGCGCCGAAGCCCGCCGCCAGACCGGCTCGTCGTCGGCAGCGGCGATGGAGGCGATGCTCGTCGAGATCGACGCGACGCGTGCCGCACACGCTGCCTGGAGCGACGCCGCCCGCGCACGCGAAGCGGCCGCAGCCGACGCGCTGCGTGCACGCGCCCGCGAGCTCAGCCTCTAGCACCACCCGAAATACGGACCCGCAATACATCGCCCGAGCGACGTATTCACTGGCGCAATTCCTTCCCGTAATCCCGCCGCGGTGATAGCCTCGCTCCATGTCGCGCAGCGTCCTGCGCATCATGGGAGTGACTGCCCTCGCCGTCTGCCTGGGCGCGCTTGCGCCGGGAGCCGGCGCCCGCTCGAGCGCGACGGTCTACACCCTCGACGTCACGTTCTCGCCGACCGGGACGATCGCGGTCACGCTGCCGGACGGAACGCCCGTCGGCACGACGAGCGGCGCCCCGACCCAGGTTCCCGGCGGCTACTACACCCTCCAGCTCTCCGGCCCCGGCGCCTGCACGCAGCTGCCGCTCTTCGAGCTCAAGGGGCCCGGGGTCGACATCTTCAACGACATGACCGCGGGTGAGGTCGACACGATGAGCCTGAACGCCTTCCTGCGCCCGAGCTCGTCCTACACCTGGAAGAACTACTCGACGCCCGGGGTCGCCTACAACCTCGTCACCTCGTCGGACCCGGTGGGCGCTGCGCCCGTCGCCGTCTCTCCGACGGCGAACGCCCCGCACGCTGATGCCAGCTCGTCGTCGGTGATCGGGTCGGGGATCGTCGCGTTCCGGGGCACGCTCGCTGCGACCGTCGCGAAGAGCGGCCAGGTCACCCTCAGCTACAAAGGCAAGCACGTCACGAAGCTGGTCGCCGGCCGGTACACCCTCACGGTCGTCGACGGCAGCGCCGCGACGGGGCTGAGCGTCGGCCACGCCTCGCACGGAACCACGACCGTCACCGGGGCCGCCTTCGTCGGCAAGCGCTCGACGTCGCTCGACCTGACGCAGGGCGTCTGGTCGCTGAAGAGCGGCGGCAAGACGGTCATGCTCACGGTCGGCTAGGGAACGGAAGAGGGCCCGTTGCCGGGCCCTCCACCTTGCTCCCACGACAGCTGACTGCTGGTCTGCGTCAGGCCGCCCCGGCGGCCTTCAGCACGGCCCGGACCCGGGCCGGTGTCATCGGCGCTTCACGGATGCGCACACCCGTGGCGTCGAAGAACGCGTTCGCGATCGCCGCTGCGGGCGGCGTCGTGGTCGGCTCGCCCACGCCCAGCGGCAGCTGGTCGAGACGCTGGATGACCACGTTCGTGACCTTCGGAGCCTCCTTGAAGCGGAGGATCGGGTAGGTCACCCAATCGAGGCTCGTCACGTTGGTCTTCGTGTACGCGACCTCCTCGTAGAGCGCCCGCGAGATGCCCTGGACCGAGGCACCCGACATCTGGTTCTCGACCAGGCCCGGGTTGATGGCAAGCCCGGCATCGGCCGCGTTGTAGACGTGCGTCACGACGATCTTGCCGGTCTTCTTGTTCACCTCGATCTCGACGACGCCGGCCGCCATGGCCGCCGTGCCGTGCCGGCCGAAGCCGAAGCCGCGACCGGTGACGATGTTCCCCGTCTGCTTGACCGAGTTCGCGATCCGCGACTGCCAACCGGCGGCAGCCACCGCAGCGTTCATCGCCGCGAGCCAACGCGGATCGCTGATGTTCTGCCGACGGAAGTCGATCGGGTCCATCTGCGCGGCATAGGCGAGCTCGTCGATGAGCCCCTCCGAGGCGAACGCGGTCTGCGGCCCCTGCGGGTCACGGAGTGCGCCGTCCTTGAAGTACCCGTTGAAGAGCGGAGTCGTCTTCCCCGTCGTGCGGTAGTTGCCCGTGCCCGACGCGTTGTTCGTGTACATCGGCCCGGTGTTCGGCGCGTTCGGCGTGAGCGTGCCCGGAGCAGGGTAGATCGATGTCGCGGTCGACAGCACGCTCTGGCCGTAGGTCAGCGTGTTCATCAGCTCCTGCGTCGTGTCGACGGAGGTGCCCGGCTGACCGAGCTGCGTGTAGTCGTAGGCGACGAGGTTGCCCTTGGCGTCGATGCCGCCCCGCATGTCCATCAGCTGCGCGGGGCCGTAGCCGTCCCAGCCGTGCTCGTCCCAGCGCATCAGCTGCACGCGAACCGGGGCGCCGGCGAGCTTGGACATCATCACGGCCGCCTTGGCCGTGTCGACGTACTGGTTGCCCGGGCCGAACGAGCTGGCGCCTTCGTACCAGTAGGCCCGCACCTGGTTCGGATCCGCGTAGTTCAGCATCTGCTGGATCGAGGTGACGAGGCCTTCGATCGCCTGCGTGCTCGAGTAGACGACCGTCGAGCTCGGCCCCACGGCAGCGACCGAGCAGCACGGCCCGATCGGCATGTGGCCGTTGTACTGATACGCGTAGGTCGCCGAGACCGTCTTCGCCGCCGTCGCGAGCGCGGCGTCGACGTTGCCGTTGTTGACCGAGACCCGCGCCGGGGCGAGGCCCGCCGTGTCCTGCGTCCGCATCTGCTTCCAGAGGTTCCCGGAGCCCGCGAAGATCGGCGTGGTCTTCCACGTCACCTTCAGCTGCGCGGCAGCCTGGATCGCGTCGTACTCCTGCGGCGCGACGACGCCGAGGAAGTCACCCGAGCGGACGACCTTCGCATTGGGGATATGGGCGATCGAGCTCTCGTCGACCGAGACGATCGGCGCCCCGCTCCCGTAGGGCGTCTGCCCGCGCGGCCTGACGATTCGACCATGGATCATCCCGGGCACGCGGATGTTGTGGACGTACGTGTAGACGCCGGTGATCTTCGCCGGCAGGTCGACGCGAGGCGGTCGCGTCGTCACGAGCGAGTAGGCGCTGACCGCCTTGGCCGGCGACTGGCCCGGGTTGAGGTTCGCATTCGCCGCCGGGATCGTGGCGTTGAGCAGCTTCCCCCCGACGAGCTGGCCGTAGGTGACGGTCTTGCCGCCGCCCGAGACCACGCCCGACTTCACCGAGAGGTTGGCGACGGGCACGCCGAGCTGCGTCGAGGCCAGCGCGAGCAGCCCCTGGTAGGCATACGCCGCGGCGGCACGCAGCGGCGGGCCGAGGCTCGTCTGCATCGCCGTCGAGCCACCCGTGCTGCCCGAGTTGACGAGGATGCTCGTGTCCCACGGGCTGTGGTGGAGCTGACCGAGATCCATGTTCAGCTCTTCGGCAGCGACCATCAGCGCCCCCGTGAGCGAGCCGTTACCCGGATCGATGTGCGCGGTCTTGACGGTGACCGTGTTGTCGGCGTTGACCGTGAGCCACGCATCCGTGATCGTCTTGTCCGGGTTGTACGCGGCCGAGGCCTTGCCGGCCGTCAGCGCACCGGCGAGGCTGAATCCGACGATCAGCGCACCGCTCCCCTTGACGAACGACTTGCGGGAGAACTCCTGCTCGTGCATGAAGCCCGTCATGTCTACGCACCACCCTTCGCGATCACGGTTGCGGCCTGCTGGATCGCGGTCAAGAGCCGCGGATAGGTGCCGCAGCGGCTGCGA
>CAIYXH010000123.1 GCA_903930195.1 uncultured Actinomycetes bacterium
CGGCCTGCTCGCCCTCCGGGCCGTAGACCGAGCGGACACGTCCCGTCTGCAGGCCGAGCTCGAGGAGCTCGGCGAGACCGTCGGCGTCCGTGCCCGAGATCTCGCCCTCGTCGACGGCCGCGACGATGTCGGCGAGGCGCGCCCGGCGCGTCTCGTCCTGCACCATCGCGAGCACCGCCTGCGCCTCGGCGCGCGCGACCTCGGCCGCGTCGCCGCTCACGCGAACCGGCTTTTCGACGCCGCTCACCGACTCGGTGTCAGGCATGCGCCTCGGGGTTCGCGGCATCACCGATCAGGGCGTGCAGCTCGTGCTCGAGGCCGCCGCTCTCGATCGAGCAGTGAATCCCGCACTCCTTCGGCGCGTTCGTCTCCCACCACCAGCGGCCGGCGCGGGACGGCTCGTCCGGCGCGGTCGCCCGGGTGCAGGGAGCGCAGCCGATCGACTTGTAGCCCTTGTCGTAGAGCGAGTGGTACGGCACCTCACGCTCGCGGATGTAGTCCCAGACCTCGTCCTCCGTCCACTCCGCGAGCGGGTTCAGCTTGATCACCGCGCCGTGGTCGTGGTCGAGCTCGACCTTGCGGATGTTCGTCCGGCTCGCCCACTGGTCGCGCCGCAGGCCGGTGACCCAGGCGTCGAGCTGGTGGAGATGCTTCGTCAGCGGGCGCACCTTGCGGAGGTTGCAGCAGAGGAGGCGCATGTCGACCGAGGTCTTGAAGAGATCGACGCCGTGCGCGCGGGTCATGCCCTCGATCTCCTGCGCGTCGGGCTGGATCAGCTCGAGCTGGAGCCCGGGGTAGCGCGCGCGCAGTGCGTCGGCCAGGTCGAAGGTCTCCTGGGGCAGCCGGCCGGTGTCGACGCTGAAGACCTTGATCGTCGGGTCGAGCTCGTAGGCCATGTCGATCAGGGCCACGCTGTCGGCCTGGAACGACGTGGAGATCGCGAGGCGGTCGCCGAACTCCTTGATGGCCCACTCGAGGAGGGCCTGCGGCTCCTCGCCCTCGAACTCGATCGAGAGCTCGCCCGCCTCCATTTCGTCCATCAGCTCTACCGCGCTCATCCCGTCTCCTCCCGTTGACGCTGCTTGGCAGGCTCGAGGCCGGCCAGCGCTCCCAGCTGTTCGTCGCTCGCGCGGCGCGCAAACGACACGAATCCCTCTCCCTCGGTGCGCTGGTCGAGCCAGCCCGCCACGAGGCCTTCGACGGCCTGCTCGAGGTCGGCGGTCGGCACGCGGCGGAAGAGCGCGCGGCCGATCTGCGGCTCGGGCCCGAGCGACCCGCGCAGGAAGATGTCGTAGGCCTGGCGGCGCACGCCGCCGTCGTCACGCGCGGTCGTGCCCTGGAAGCCGATGTCGCCGACCCAGTGCTGGGCGCAGGCGTGCGGGCAGCCGTCGAGATGCAGCCGGAGCTCGGCGATCTCGTGGCCGAAGCGCGCGTCGAGGTGGTTGACGAGCCGGTCGAGCCGCGTCTTCGTCTCGGCGACCGAGAAGTTGCAGTGCGGCTCGCCGGTGCAGGCGATCGAGTTGCCGCGGAGCGGGTTGATGTCGAGCGGGAAGCCGATCTCGGCGAGCTCGGCGACGACCGCGTCGAGCTGGTCGTTCGGGACGCCCGTGACGATGAAGTTCTGCTGGCGGGTGAGGCGGATGTCGCCGCCCACACGCTCGGTCAGCGCGGCGATCGCGATCATCTGGTCGCCCGAGATCAGGCCGAGGTGCACCGGGACGCCGATGTACGAGAGGCCGTCCTGCGCCTGGGGGTGGACGCCGAGGTGGTGCGACGGCTCGACCTCGATCTTCGGGAGCGTGTAGCGCTCGAGCTTCTTGCCGAGCTTCACCTCGACGCGCTCGAGGATGCCCTCAGGGCCGATGTCGTCGACCATGAACTTGAGGCGTGCCTTGACGCGCGAGACGCGGTACTTCAGATCCTCCGACCACACACTCGTGATCGCGCCGAGGATCTCGTTCGCGTCCTCCTTGGGGACGAAGATGCCCATGTCCTTCGCGATCCGCGGCACGGACGAGAGGCCGCCGCCGACGTGGACGCCGAACCCTTCGCGACCGTCGTCGGTGATCGTGCCGATCAGCGAGATGCAGTTGATCTCCGGCGCGTTGCAGCGGTCGGCACAGGCCGAGATCGAATACTTGTGCTTGCGCGGCAGGTTCGCCCAGGCCGGGTTGCCGTAGAACTCGGACGCCGCAGCGTCGACGACCGGCGTCGCGTCGAAGAGCTCCGACGCCGCGAGACCCTGCACCGGGCAGCCGGTGATGTTCCGCACCGTGTCGCCGCAGCCGCCGGCGGTGGTGATGCCGTAGCTGTCGAGGTGGGCGAAGACGTCGGGGAGCTTTGCGAGCTCCAGGTAGTGCAGCTGGATGTTCTGCCGCGTCGAGAGCTCGCCGTCGCCCCGGCCGAAGAGGTTCGAGACCTCGCCGATCGCGCGGAGCTCCGTGGCCGAGAGCTGGCCGGACGGGACCTTCACGCGCAGCATGAACGTCCCGATCTTCGGCTTGTCGTGGTAGAGACCCCACCACTGCAGGCGGACGATGTCTTCCTCGGCCACGTTCTCGTAGCCCTGCGCGATCAGCGCCGGGAGCTCGTCACGGATGCCCAGCGGCGCCTTCTCGCGCTTGAGGCGCTCGACGGGGTTCCGCTTGAGGACGAGGTCCCAGTCGGGGGCCGGCTTCTCGGTCGCGCTCATCGGCGGCCCACTGTAGCCGCCTCGGTACACAAAGTAAAGTTTTGAGCGTTGATGCGCCCAAAGTCACTTCACCAACTGCAGTAATGATGTCTGACGCTCGGCCCTCGCGCTCTGGCTAAGGTGGCGGTATGAAGGTTCTGGTTCGGGAGGAGATCGCCGAGGCCGGCGTCGACCTGCTGCGTGCGCAGTTCGACGTCGACGTGATCCTCGACGGCGACCTCGCGGAGATCATCGGCGGCTACGACGCCATCGTGATCCGCTCTGCGTCGAAGCTCACCGCCGAGCTGATCGCGCGCGGCGACAACCTCAAGGTCATCGGCCGCGCCGGCGTGGGCGTCGACAACGTCGACGTCGAAGCTGCGACGCGCCGCGGCATCGTGGTCGCGAACGCGCCCGAGTCGAACGTCGTCTCAGCTGCCGAGCACACGATCGGCCTGCTCGTCGCGCTCGCGCGCAACATCCCGCAGGCGCACGCCGCCATGGCGGAAGGCCGCTGGGAGCGCTCGAAATGGGGCGGCGTGGAGCTTGCCGAGAAGACGCTCGGCGTCCTCGGCTTCGGCCGGATCGGCCAGCAGGTCGCCCGCCGCGCGCTCGGCCTGCAGATGCGCGTCGTCGCCTACGACCCCTTTGTCTCCGCCGAGCGCTTCAAGGAGGCAGGCGTCGAGCAGGACACGCTCGAGGGCGTCCTGGCCCGCGCCGACTTCCTGACGCTGCACCTGCCCGCGAACGACGAGACCCGCGGGCTGATCAACGCGGAGACCATCGCGACGATGCGCGACGGCGTCCGGATCGTGAACGCCGCCCGCGGCGATCTGATCGACGACGCCGCGCTGATCGCTGCGCTCGAGTCCGGCAAGGTCGCGGGCGCAGCGCTCGACGTCTACACCAAGGAGCCCTACGAGGGCCCGCTCCAGTCGGCCCCGAACATCGTCCTCACGCCGCATCTCGCCGCCTCGACCGACGAGGCGCAGGATCGTGCCGGCGTGATCGTCGCCGAGCAGGTCGCCGCTGCCCTTTCTGGCGGCGTCGTCTCGAACGCCGTCAACATCCCCAAGGTCGGCGCCGACGACCTCGAGGTGGTCGGCCCGTTCCTGCCGCTCGCCGCGACGCTCGGCCGTCTCGCGCTCGAGCTGGCAGGTGGCGAGCCACATGACATCGGTGTCGAGGTCTACGGCGAGCTCGCCGACCACGACACGCGCCTCGTGACCCTCGCGGTGCTGAACGGCGCCTTCCGCGGCCGCACGGAGCAGCCCGTCAACTACGTGAATGCGCCGATCCTCGCCGCCGAGCGCGGGATCGAGGTCACCGAGAATCGCAGCCGCACGACCCGCGACTACACGAACCTCGTGGCGGTCTCGGCCGGAGGCGTACGTGTCGCCGGCACGACGATCGGCAAGGACGACCGCGAGTGGCTCGTCTCGGCCCTTGGCTTCGACGTCGAGATCGAGCTCGTCGAGCGGATGATCTTCCTCGTCTACGACGACGTGCCGGGGGTGATCGGGCGGATCGGGACGCTCCTCGGCGAGGCCGGCGTCAACATCGCGAACATGGCCGTCTCGCGGAATCGCGAGGCCGGCAAGGCGCTGATGGTGCTCTCCATCGACACCGCAGCGGCTCCCGAGACGCTTGCGCAGCTCGGCGACGGGGTGGACGACGTCCACCTCGTCATGTCCTGAGCATCACTGCCGGAGCGGGTGACGGTTCCCGCTTGACGCGTCCTGTGGGTCCTGTATGGTTCCGGCCACGCGAGCGGCCAAGAAGGCCCTAGCGGAGGCAATGAGGCCTCAGATTCTCCCCGGAGAGTCTGAGGCCTTTTTTTGTTGGGCAAACGTCGGAATGTCCTGTTGGGTAAATGTCGGAATGTAGGTGACTCAGGCGGCCCCGCACGTGGGTTGCAGGGGAGCCTGAGAAAGGAGAGGCAATGCTCTTTGACGCAGCGCTGAATACGGCCGACAACTCGTGGCAGCTGACCGCCGCGACCCTCGTCGGCCTGATGAGCGTTCCTGGTCTCGTCGTCCTCTACGGCGGCGTGATGCAGAAGCGGTGGTCGGTGAACAGCATGATGCTGGCGTTCATCGCCTTCGCGCTCGTGCTCGTGGTCTGGGTGCTCTACGGCTTCGACATGGGCTTTGGTAACCCGTGGCAGGGACTGTCGAAGACCGGATTCTTCGGAAACTTCATCGGGCAGCCGGGATCGGTGCTCGATCACGCATCCGAACAGGGGGTCGGCAGCATCCCGCTGCTCAACCCGTCGCACTTCGATCCGACGAACACGGCGCCGCTTGTGGACTTCCCACAGTCGTCGCTCATCTACTTCCAGTTCGTGTTCGCAGCAATCACGCCGATCCTCATGCTCGGCTCGGTGCTCGGACGCGTCAACTTCAAGGCCTGGATCCCGTTCGTCATCCTCTGGATCACCTGCGTCTACACGGTCAACGCCTTCCTGATCTGGGGCGGCGGCTGGTTCGCGCAGAAGGGCGCAATCGACTTCTCGGGCGGGTACGTCATCCACCTCGCCGCCGGTGTCTCCGGCTTCGTGGCAGCGTGGGTGATCGGTCCGAGGCTTGCGCGTGATCGTGAGATCGACGCACCGAACAACCTCCTGATGGTTGCCGTCGGTGCCGGGTTCCTCTGGATGGGCTGGAACGGCTTCAACGGCGGCGATCCGTACAACGTCGGCCCTGACGCCTCCTCGGCTGTCCTGAACACGAACCTCGCGACGGCCGTGGCCTTCCTGGTCTGGGTCGGCTGCGACTACCTCACCAAGCGGAAGCCGTCGCTGCTCGGCAGCGTCAACGGCATGATCGTCGGCCTCGTCGCGATCACGCCTGCGGCCGGCTTCGTCAGCGGCTGGGGTGCGATGGCGATCGGCGCGATCTGCTCGGTGATCGTCTACATCGCCTACAACTACCTGGCGCTTGTCCGTCCGTTCCGCAACGTGGACGACACGCTCGGCGTCATCTACACGCACGGCTTCGCCGGCGTGGCGGGCGGTCTGCTGACCGGCTTGCTCGCCGACAAGGCGTTCGTGCAGTCGGATGCGCTCTCGGTGGTCGGAGGCCTGCATCTGCTCAAGTGGCAGGCTCTCGCGGCAGCGTGGGTGATCTGCTTCTCCGCGATCGCCACGTTCATCCTGCTCAAGCTGGTCGGGCTCTTCGTCCCGCTCCGGATGAGCGAGGAGGACATGGAGATGGGCGATCTCGCCGTCCACGGACACGAGGTCTACCCGTCCGACATTCCGTCGCTCGGCTATCCCGCAGGCGTGGCCGTCTCGGCCGCACCGGCAGGAGGAATGCCGACCGTCTAGTTCCGGCGTCCCTGGCGCGGGCACGCGTAGGTTGAGAGACTCGACACGACGACCGGATCGAGAGAGGAAATCATGGCCATCAAGATCATCGTCTCGTACGACGGGACGGACAACGACCGGGACGCGCTCGCCTTCGGGCGCCTGCTCACGCAGGTCGGCGCCTCGCTCGAGCTCGCATACGTCCGCCACGCACCGGAGGCGGAACCCCATGCCGAGCGGCTCGCCGAGACCGATGCGGCAGCTCTGCTCGAGATCGGAGCCGGAGAGCTCGGCGACTCTGCCGTCCCGCGGCACGTCATCCTGAGCGCTTCGACGCCGCTCGGCCTGCGCGAACTGGCGCAGACCACCGGGGCCGGGCTGATCGCGTTCGGCTCTGCGTACCGCACGGCCCGCGGGCACGTCGATCCCCAGCCGTCGGCGCGGCGTCTGCTCGACGGCGGGTCCGTCGCGCTGGCTGTCGCACCTGCGGGATTCGCGGACGTCGCGAGCTACACGGTCGGGACGGTTGCATACATCTCGGAGGACGGCGACCCTTGCCCGCAGGAGACCGCCGAGTCCCTCGCCGGGAAGTTCGGCGCCTCGCTGACCGCCCACGGGATCCAGCCGGCCGACCTGATCGTCGTCGGCTCCAAGCCCGGCACGGTCAACGGCCGCGTCACGATCAGTGCCGCGGCGGAATACCTGATCGAGCTCTCGCTGGCACCCGTGATCGTGCTTCCCCGGGGTGTCACGCTGAATTTCGCTTGACTACAGCCGGATGCCGGCTGAGAGCGCACGTCTGAGACGCAGGCTGAGTCCGAGGGACTGGTGGTTCCTCGGACTCGTCTCGCTCGCGATCACCGCGGGGATCGTCGTCTCGGTCGTCATCGCCACCCGGTCGTCGACGAACCCGCGCTGCGTCGCGACGACGCGCGCGTGGGTCATGGGTGCCGAGACCTACACCGTCTGCGGGCAGCAGGCGGTCACCTTCTGCAACAAGCAGCCGCAGAAGAGCACGAACCTCGCCGCGCAATGCGCGCGCGTCGAGGCGCTCGTCGAGAACGCCTAGGCGTCTAGTAGCGGCCACCGGCGACGGCCGGCAGCAGGATGACCGTCGCGGTCGGCGAGACCGTGGTGTCGAGGCCGTCGACGAGGCGTACGTCGGTGCCGTCGACGAAGACGTTGAGAAACTCCGGCAGCTGGCCGTCGGTGTAGATCCGCTCCTTCAGCGCCGGGTACGTCCCGATCAGGCCGTCCAGCACCTCGCGCACGGTCGCCCCGTCGGTCTCGACCTGGCGGTTGCCGCCGGCCTCGGGCCGAAGGATCGGGGGGACGCGAATCGTTGCCATCGCCTGGAACCCTAGCCAGCGGGCTGGGGTCGGAGCGTCTCGAGGCGATCGATGTTCGCGAGCGGGGGGAAGACCTTTGCCCAGATCGCGGCGAGACCGATCGTGATCCCGCCTCCGGCGACCACGGACGCAACCGTCCCGAAGAGCGCCGCGGCGGCGCCGGACTCGAAGGCGCCGAGCTCGTTCGAGGCGCTGATGAAGACCATCTCGACGGCGAGCACGCGCCCGCGTAACCCATCGGGGGTCGCGACGGCGACGGTCGTGCCGCGCACGTTCATGCTGATCATGTCGACGAAGCCGCTCACGAGGAGGGCGGCGAACGAAAGCGGCAGCGAGCGGGAGAAGCCGAAGACGACCATGCAGATCCCGAACGCGCCGACGACCATCAACAGCTTCCGTCCTTCGTGGCGCTTGAGCGGGCGGCGCGTCATCCAGATCCCGGCCGTGATCGCGCCGATCGCGGGCGCGCTGCGGAGGATGCCGAGGCCGATCGGGCCGGTGTGGAGGATCGTCCGCGCGAAGACCGGCGCGAGCGCGATCGCGCCGCCGAAGAGCACGGCAAAGAGGTCGAGGGTGATCGCGCCGAGCAGCACCGGCGTCTTGCGGATGAAGCGGATGCCGGCGAGGACGCTGTGCACGCTGAGCGGTTCGGGGTTCTGCGGCGCCGGGGTGGTGCGCATGCGCCCGATCGCGACGAGCGCGAGACCGAGCAGCCCGACTCCGACGCCGTAGACGATCTCGGGCGAGAGCGTGAAGAGCAGTCCGCCGAGCGCAGGGCCGCCGACGACCGCGGCCTGGAAGGCGATCGAGCGGAGCGCCATCGCGTTCGAGATCAGCTCGAACGGCGCGACCATCGCGGGCAGCGCCCGGGCCGGCGGCGTGCCGATTGCGGCCGCGGCGCCCGTTGCCGCGGCGAGGGCAAGGAACGGCCAGAGCTTGTCGGCGCCGGTGATCGACACGACGATCAGCACGGCGAGCACCGCCATCTGCAGCACCGTCGAGATCGCGTAGATCGACTTGCGCGAGAAGCGGTCGGAGAGGTGTCCGGCCGGCAGGGCGAGGCAGAGGAGCGGCAGGAACTCGGCGAGCCCGATCAGGCCGAGGTCGAGCGCCGAGCGGTGGATCGAGTAGACCTGCCAGCCGATCGCGACGGCGGCCATCTGCGTCCCGAACCCGCTCGCGATGATCGAGAGCCAGAGCAGGAAGTAGTCGCGATGCTGGAGCACCGGCGGCAGATGCGATCTCCAGCCGCTCGGCGCCCCCATGGATTCCAGTATGTCTGAGCCGGTTTGTGTGACCGGCCGCTTGGGAGGGTCAGACCTCCGGTCCGACCCAGCAACGCCGAGGGACAAGGCATCGGCCCTGTCCCTCGAGTGTCGTCGATGGGCGAACATCGGGTCAGACCAGAGATCTGACCCTCGGACTCGTCACTCGGCGACGTCGTCTTCGGCGAGGATCCCGTACAGCGCCCGGCGGGCGTCGCCGAGCACCTTGGCAGCTGCTTCGCGCTGGGTCTCGGTGCCGGCCTGGGCGACCTGGCGGGTGGCCATGCCGACCTGCATCGCGAGCTTGAGCAGCTCGCGCAGGCCCTGGGGCATCCCGTCGTCGGCGAGCTCCCACGGGACGCCGATGCGCTCGCGGTGCTCCTCGAGGTGCGCCTTGCCGGCGTCGGTCAGCTCGTAGACGGTGCCGCCGTCGCGGGCTTCGCCGCGAATCAGGCCCTCGTCTGCGAGGAGCTGGAGGGCGGGGTACATGGAGCCGGGGCTCGGGCGCCAGGCGCTGTCGCTCCGCGACTCGATCTCCTGCATCAGCGAGTAGCCGTTGCGCGGCTCCTCGGCGAGCAGGAGCAGGACGGCGCCGCGGACGTTGCCGCGACGCATCCGGCGACCGCGGCCGCCGAAGCCGCGCGGTCCGCCGGGGCCGCCCGGGCCAGGCCCGAACGGGAACTCTGCGCGCATCCGCGGACCGCCGAAACCGGCGTCGTGCAGACGTTCGTGCAGGTGATGGATGTGTTCTCTCTTGTGCATGTGGAGATATATAACCGATATATCGAAATGTGTCAAGAGCGATCGCCAGGCGTCAGACGAACGGCGCCAGACATGCGGCGCCAGACACCGCGTGTCAGGCACTCGGTGCCAGACGCGTGCGCGCCTCCGTATCCTCCGAGACGTGAAAGTCGTTCTCCCCGATGGCAAGGAGCTCGAGCTCGCGGACGGCGCGAGCGGCCTCGACGCCGCGCGCGCGATCGGGCCGAAGCTCGCCGAGCAGTCGGTGCTCGTCAAGGCGGACGGCACCCCGCAGGACCTGCGCCTGCCGCTCGCCGACGGGCAGGCGATCCAGTTCCTCACGACGCGCAACACCGACGATCCGGACGCGCTCCACGTGCTGCGCCACTCGGCCGCGCACCTGCTCGCCGAGGCGGTGCGGCGTCTGTACCCCGGGGTGAAGGTCGCGATCGGTCCGCCGATCGAGAACGGCTTCTACTACGACTTCGAGTTCCCGGCCCCGATCACCGACGCCGACCTCGAGCGGATCGAGGCCGAGGTCAACCGCGAGATCGCCGAAGGCCGCACCTGGCAGCGCGAGGAGATCTCCCGCGACGAGGCCAGGGCGCGGTTCGCCGCCGAGGGCGAGCCGTACAAGGTCGAGCTCGTCGACACCGCCGAAGGCTCGATCTCCCTCTACACCCAGTCGCACGACGGGACGGATGAGTTCACCGATCTCTGCCGCGGCCCGCACCTCCAGGACGCGAGCCCGATCAAGGCGTTCAAGCTCACCTCGCTTGCCGGCGCCTACTGGCGCGGCGACGAGAAGAACACGCAGCTGACCCGGATCTACGGCACCGCCTTCTACGCGAAGGCCGACCTCGAGGAGCACCTCAATCTGCTCGAAGAGGCGAAGCGCCGCGACCACCGCCGCCTTGGCGTCCAGCTCGATCTCTTTCACTTCTCCGACATCTCGCCGGGCTCGCCGTTCTGGCACCCGAAGGGCATGGCCGTCTGGAACGTGCTCGAGGACCTGCGCCGCCGCGAGAACGCCGCGCGTGGCTACGTCGAGGTGCGCACGCCGCAGATCTACGACCAGGAGCTCTGGGTCACCTCGGGCCACTGGGAGAAGTACCGCGAGCACATGTTCACCTTCGAGTCCGAGCACCGCACCTTCGGGCTGAAGCCGATGAACTGCCCCGGCCACTGCGTTCTCTACTCCGCCGGCGCGGTGAGCTACCGCGAGCTGCCGCTGCGGATGGCCGAGGCCGGCGTGCTCCACCGCGACGAGCTGGCCGGTGCGCTCCACGGCCTCCTGCGCGTGCGGATGTTCTCGCAGGACGACGCGCACATCTTCTGCACCGAGGAGCAGGTCGCCGACGAGGTGCTCGGCTGCCTCGACTTCGGCTACGCGATCTACGAGAAGCTCGGCCTCGAGATCGATGTCGAGCTCTCGACCCGTCCCGAGAGCCGCCTCGGCACCGACGAGGAGTGGGACGCAGCCGAGGGCGCGCTCCGTGACGCCCTCGAGCGGCGCGGCCTCGCCTACACGGTGAACGAGGGCGACGGTGCCTTCTATGGCCCGAAGATCGACCTGCACATGCGCGACTCGCTCGGCCGCTCCTGGCAGATCGGCACCGTCCAGCTCGACCGCCAGATGCCGCAGCGCTTCAAGCTCGGCTACCAGGGCAACGACAACGCCGACCACACGCCGGTGATGATCCACCGCGCGCTGATCGGGTCGTTCGAGCGGTTCATCGGGATCCTGATCGAGCACTTCGCCGGCGCCTTCCCGTTCTGGCTCGCGCCGGTGCAGGTGCGGGTGCTGCCGATCGCCGACGTCCACCACGCGAAGGCGCAGGCGGTGGCCGAGCAGCTCGCGGGCTACCGCGTCGAGGTCGACAGCTCCGCCGAGACCGTCGGCAAGCGGATTCGCAACGCCGAGCTCGACAAGATCCCCTTCACGATCGTCGTCGGCGAGAAGGAAAGCGACGAGGCGCTTGCGATCCGCGAGCGCGGCGGCGAGCAGTCCACGAAGTCGCTCTCCGAGCTGCTCGGGCTCCTTGCTACGCTTTCCGGCGACAAGTAGAGGCCGATCCGTCTCTCACCTCCCGGCCACACGGCGCGGAGGTTCAACCGAGGTAGGTTGAATTCGGACTCGGCCGCTGCATGTCAGCGGCCTTGTTGCGTTCAGGCAAGGCGTTCACAAAGGACTAGGGAGGGCATTAAGAGCTTGTTGGTGACGAAGATTTGAGACCGCGCCGGTTCAACATGGAGCCGCCGCGCCGTCCTGAGCGCTCGGAGCGGGTCAACGAATCGATCCGTGTTCCCCGGGTGCGCCTGATCGGCGAGGAAGGGCAGCAGCTCGGCATCAAGACCACGGACGACGCGCGCACGTACGCGTACGGCAAGGGCCTCGACCTGGTCGAGGTGGCCGCGCAGGCGGATCCGCCTGTTGCCAAGGTCATGGACTACGGCAAGTTCCGGTACGAGCAGGAACAGCAGGCCAAGCAGGCGCGGAAGAACCAGACCCAGATCCACGTCAAGGAGATCAAGCTCAGACCCAAGATCGGACAGCACGACTACGAGACCAAGCGAGGCCACGTCAGCCGGTTCCTGAACCAGCGGGCGAAGGTCAAGGTCACGATCATGTTCCGGGGTCGCGAGCGCGAGCATCCGGATCGTGGGCGTGACTTGCTGATGCGTCTCGCAGAGGACATCAAGGAGATCGGAATGATCGAAACCCAGCCGCTCCTCGAGGGACGCAACATGACAATGGTGCTGGGGCCGACGAAGAACGCAGGAGTCAAACGAGATGCCGAAGATGAAGAGGAATTCCGGAGCGAAGAAGAAGTTCAAGGTGACGGGGACGGGCCGGCTGATGCACCGGAAGTCGGGCCAGAGCCACAACCTGGAGCACAAGTCGCCGAAGGCTAAGCGGTCCTTCTCGAAGGATCTGCCGGTCGCGGTCGGCAAGATCAAGACCGTCAAGCGACTGCTCGGAAAGCGATAGGAGGGCCACTATGCCTCGCGTCAAGCGATCCGTTTCCGCGCGCAAGAAGCGCCGCAAGGTTCTCGAGCAGGCCAAGGGGTACTGGGGCCTCAAGAGCACCAACTACAAGTACGCGAAGGAGCAGGTCGAGCACTCGCTCACCTACGCCTACCGCGACCGCAAGGTCAAGAAGCGCACGTTCCGGCGGCTGTGGATCACCCGCATCAACGCCGGCGCGCGCGCCAACGGGCTCTCGTACAACCAGTTCATCTCCGGGCTGAAGGCCGCTGAGATCGAGCTCGACCGCAAGATCCTCTCGGATCTCGCGATCAGCGACCCGGCGCAGTTCGCCAAGCTGGCCGAGCAGGCCAAGGCTGCACTGCCCGCGTCACCGGCGTCCGCCGGCTGAGCTCGCCCGACCGGCAGCGAGAGATCTTCTTCCGCCAGGCCGAGTCCTGCGCAGGGCGTTCGCCGCTCTACGCAGGACTCGCCCGGCAGTTCGCCGACGACCTGCGCGTCGCCGCGCTCGCACCCGACCTCCGCTGGGACTTCCCCCTGCGGCTGCTCGGCGGCCTGCACCGGCTGGTGCTCGCGGGCGACGCCTCGTGGGAGCACATCTCCGACGCGCTCGACACACACTCCGGCTTCCTGGCGCGCTTCACGGCCGAGCAGAAGGTGCAGACGAACGAGGTCGGCCGGCTCTGGTTGATCCTGCCCGCCCTGCTCGCGACCGGCGCGCCGCGCATCGAGCTCCTCGAGCTCGGCGCGAGCGCGGGGCTCTTGCTCTACCCCGACCGCTACCGGTACCGCTATCGCGCCGGCGAGTGGGGGAGCGGCGGGCACCTGCTCGAGGGTGAGGAGCGTGGCGCGGTCCCGGCAGCGCTGCTCTCGGGTTCGTTCGAGGTCGTGCGCCGCCGCGGCGTGGATCTCGCGCCCGTCGACGTCACGGCCGACGAGGGCGTGCAGACCCTGCGGTCGTTCATCTGGGCCGGCCAGGAGGATCGCTTCGCCCGCCTCGACGCCGCCGTCGAGGTCGTTCGCCGCGAGCCGCCCGAGCTGATCGCCGCCGACTATGTCGAGGTGCTGCCCGAGCTGCTCGCCGAGCCCGCCGACGGCCTCCGCGTCGTGCTCACGAGCATGACGACCTTCTATCTCCCGGAGGAGCGGTATCAGCAGCTCCTCTCGGTCCTTGCGCGCGCCGGCCGGAAGCAGCCGCTCGCCTGGGTCTCCCTCGGCACGCGCGGCGACGGGATCGAAGGCTCGTCGCTCGACCTGACGACGTGGCCCGGCGGCGAGACGCGCCGGCTGGCGCTCACGGACTACCACCTGGCCTGGCTCGATTGGCTCGGCGAATGTCCGATGTGTGACCGTCCCTGGAATCCCCGAGGCCACGCTGCCCGGTAGCGTCGGGTCGTGATCACGTCGGCCGACAACGAGAAGCTGAAGCTCGTCCGCAAGCTGCGCGAGTGAAGCCCGCTCGCAGTGGCCATCCGCGCTGTCGTCATTCCCCAGACACCGGTACTAATCTGAGGATGAATGGACGAGAGGCGGGCATCGTCCGAGCCACTGGGTGGCGCTTGGCTATGTGGCGCGTACTCGTCGTGGTGCTTCCGTGTGGCTTCCTCGTCGGGGTGATTGCGCTCGGAATGAACTCGCCCGGGTGGGCGAGAATTGTTGCGGTCTTCGGCGCAGTAATGGGGGCCGTGGCCGGCCTCGTGATCGCTCGGCGTGCAAATCGGGGCGTTGTGCGGCGCGACGGCTGGCTCACATGGGTCCTCGTCGGCGGCTCCGGTCCCTTCCTGGCGGATGCTCCTGATCGAGTCATGGTGATCGTCATGGCATTCCTCACGGGGTTGATCGTCGTCTTGATAGGGGACGCAGAGCGTCAACGACGTATCACTAGGTAGCGTCGGCGGACGTGGCGACCTGTCTGCTGACGGAAGGCCGGTGTGGGAGATTGGGCACGGCGTGCCCTTCCGGCAAGTGCGTAGCTCGTCACATCCGCAAGCTGCAGGAGCGGCGGTGGCGGGACAAGCTCGGGCTGTTCGCCGCCGAGGGCGAGGATCTCGTCGAGGCGGCGACCGCCGAGCCGGTCGAGTTGCTCGTTGCGGGCGAGAACGTCGAGGCACGGCTCCTCGCCGAGGTCTCGACAGCCCCGCATCCCCCGCGTGTGATCGGCATCTACCGGCGGGAGGATCTGCCGCCGGTCGAGCCGCGGCCGGTGACCCTCGCGCTCTGGCGTGTCTCCGACCCGGGGAACCTCGGCGCGCTCATACGCGCAGCCGACGCGTTCGGGGCTTCGGTGCTCCTCTCCGAGGGCTGCGCCGACCCGACCGGACCGAAGGCGCTGCGGGCGTCGACGGGCTCGATCTGGCGGGTGGGCCTGGGGTCGTTCGCCGACTGGAAAGGGCTGCGCGTCGGGTTGACGTCGGGCGGCGGCACGTCGCTGCCGAGCCTCGATCTCACCCGCGAGGTGACGTTCCTGCTCGGCGCCGAGCGCGAGGGACTGCCCGAGACGGTCGAGCGTGACGTCGACGCCTGGATCCCGATCGGGGCCGCCGAGTCGCTCAACGTCGCGGTGGCCGGGTCGATCGCCCTGTATGAATGGCAGCGGCAGAACACATGAATGTCACGCGCATCAACACCACGCCGGTCAAGGGTCTCGGGCTCCTGCATCCGGACGCCGTCGAGCTGACGGAACACGGCGCCGAGGAGAACCGGCGCTTCTACGTGCGCTCGGGCGGACGTCTCTTCAACGGCAAGGACTGCGGGCCGCTCGTGCGGGTCACGCCCGAGCTCGACGACGACCGCCTCGCGCTGCGCTTCCCCGACGACCGCGTGGCTGAGGGAACGGTCGAGCTCGGCGAGTCCGTCATCACGGATTTCTGGGGTCGCCCGGTGACAGGCCGGGTCGTCGAGGGCCCGTGGGCCGAGGCGCTCTCCGCCTACGCGGGCGAGGAGGTGCAGCTCGTGCGGACGGACGAGCCGGGCACCGGCATCGACGTCGAGGTGGGGACGATCCTCGGCCTCGGCTCGTGCGAGCGGCTCGCCGAGCAGCTGGGCGAGCCTGTCGATCCGCGGCGCTTCCGGATGCTGTTCGAGCTGGACGGCCTCGAGCCGCACGAGGAAGACGGCTGGGAGGGGCGGCGGCTGCAGCTCGGCACCGCGATCCTCGTCGGCGGCGGGCCGGTACCGCGCTGCGCGGTCACGACGCAGGATCCCGACACCGGTGTCGTCTCGCTCGACACCCTGCGCGCGATCCGTGAGCTCCGCGGCCTGCGCGAGAGCCGCTACCTCGATCTCGGCATCTACTTCTCGGTCGAGCAGCCCGGTCGCGTCGCCGTCGGCGACTCGGTCACGCTGCTCTAGGGACTGTCCCCGGCGCAGCCGGGGCCTGTCCCGTCTGAGACGGCCGGGCCGAGAGGCGAACGTCGGGACAGGCCCCCTTCGGGGGACAGTCCCTAGCGAGGTCTACCCGGCCTTGTCGATCCGCTTGCAGACGAAGATCGCGTCCTCGTGGCCATTCCAGGGGCTGCGGTCGAACCAGCCGTAGAGGCCTTCGAGCGCGAAGCCCTCCTCGGCGAGGAGCGTGCGCCAGTCCGCGATGGGGATCCAGGCGAGGGAGAGCTCGGAGAGCACGCCGTCGCCGCGCACGCGCAGGATCAGCGTCCGCCGCTCGGCATCCCAGTCGGCGCGCTCCCAGATGCCGGGCTCGCGCTCGAGCCAGATGCCGTGGGTGGCGTCGATGTCCTCCTGGCCCGGGGAGAAGACGTCGAAGACGAAGCGCCCGCCTGGCTCGAGCAGCCGGTGGACGGTGCGGAGCACGGCGCGGCGGTCGGCGTCGGTCTGCATGTGCAGCATCGAGCGGAACGGGATCGTGACGAGCGGGAACGTCTCCTCGACCGGCGGGTCGCGGAAGTCGCCGTAGCGCAGGTCGAGCTCGACGCCGGCGAGCTCCGCGCGCTCGCGTGCGACCTCGAGCATTCCCTCCGAGAGGTCGACTCCGACGACGTGCACGCCCGCGAGCGCGGTCGGCACGGCGAGGCGTCCTGTGCCGACGCCGAGCTCGAGCATCCGGTCGCCGGCTCGGCGCGCCAGGTCGACGTAGAACTCGACGTCCTCGACGACGCTCACCGACCACGGGTCGTAGAGGCGTGCGATGCGGTCGTAGGGAGAGAGCGGCACCCCGGTATGTTGGACGACCGTGACCGACTGGCAGCAGCATGAGCAACAGGCGATGGCCGCAATCGCCGCCGCGCCGACCACCGACGCCCTCGAAGAGGTGCGCGTCAGCTACCTCGGCCGCAAGAGCGAGGTCGCGCTCGCGCTGCGCGAAGTCCGTGACCGTGAGACCGGCCAGCTGCTGAACGGCGTCCGCGGCCGGCTCGACGGCGCCCTCACCGCACGTGAGCGGGTGCTCGCCGAGGAGGAGCTCGACCGGCGGCTGCGCGAGGAGATCGTCGACGTCACGCTGCCCGGCACCGAGCAGCCGCTCGGCCATCTCCACCCGATCACGCAGGTCCGCCGCGCCGTCGAGGACGCGTTCCTCGGGCTCGGCTACGAGGTGCGCGACGACCGCGAGGTCGAGACGGTCGCCTACAACTTCGACAAGCTCGCGTTCCTGCCGACCCATTCGGCCCGGTCGCCGCGGGACACGTTCTTCTTCGACGACGACCACGTCCTGCGCACGGAGACGAGCCCGTCGCAGATCCACATCATGGAAGAGAAGGAGCCGCCGATCTACATGGTCTCGATCGGCCGCGTTTACCGCCGCGACGCGATCACCGCGACGCGCTATCCGATCTTCCATCAGTTCGAGGGGCTCGCCGTCGACCGCGGGCTCACGCTCGCCGACCTCCAGGGGACGCTCCTCCACGTGATGCGCGCGCTCTACGGCCCCGACCGCCGGGTGCGCTTCCGCACGCACTACTTCCCCTTCACCGAGCCGTCGATCGAGCCGGACGTCTCCTGCGGGATCTGCGGCGGCTCGGGCTGCCGCACCTGCAAGTTCTCGGGCTGGATCGAGATGGGCGGCGCCGGCATGGTCGACCCGCGCGTCTTCGAGAACGTCGGCCTCGACCCCGAGGAGTGGAGCGGCTTCGCCTTCGGCTGCGGCCTCGAGCGGACGACCCAGCTCCGCCACGACATCCCCGACATCCGCGCCTTGTGGGAAGGCGATCTCCGAGTCTTGAGGCAGTTCTAGCGATGCGCGTCCCCGTCTCCTGGCTGCGCGACTACGTCGCGATGGACATGCCGCTCGCCGAGCTCGCGAGCCGCTTGTCGGTGGCTGCGGCCGAGATCGAGGGCATCGAGGCGAAGGGTGTCGCCGACGAGGGCGGCAACCTCGGGCTCTTCCGGATCGGCAAGGTCGTCGAGGCGGAGAAGCACCCGAACGCCGACCGCCTGCAGATCACGAAGGTCGACGTCGGCGAGGCCGAGCCGCGCTCGATCGTCTGCGGTGCGTGGAACTTCGGCGTCGGCGCCACCGTCGGCGTCGCGCTGCCGGGATCGACCCTCCCGAACGGCCTCACGCTCGCGCGCCGCGCGGTGCGTGGGCTCGTCTCCCACGGGATGATCCGCGCCGCGGACGAGATCGGCCTCGGCGGCGACCACGACGGGATCATGCTCCTGCCCGAGACGGCCCCGGGCACGCCCCTCGGCGACGTGCTGCCGCTCGTCGACCACGTCCTGCTCGTCGAGTCGACCGGCAACCGCCCCGACCTGCAGTCGATCTACGGCATCGCCCGCGAGATTGCGACCCTCTACGACCTGCCGCTGCGAGACCTGTCGGGGCTGTCCCCCACAGGGGGGCTGTCCCAGGTTTCCGGTTCCGTCCCCGTTCGCATCGACGACTTCGCCGGCTGCCCGCGGTACATCGCGCGGCGCTTCGAGGGGCTCACCGTCGGCCAGTCGCCGATGTGGCTGCGGGCGCGGCTCTACCTCGCAGGCCTGCGGTCGATCTCGAACGTCGTCGACACCACGAACTACGTGATGCTTGCCACCGGCAGCCCGCTGCACGCCTTCGACTTCGCGACCATCCGCGGCGGCGAGATCGTCGTCCGCCGCGCCGCCGCCGGCGAGAAGCTCCGCACGCTCGACGGCGTCGACCGCGAGCTCGTCGCCGACGACCTCGTGATCGCCGACTCGGAGCGCGCGGTCGCGCTTGCCGGGATCATGGGCGGCGAGGAGACCGAAATCGGCGAGAGCGCCGCCAGCATCCTCCTCGAGGCCGCGAACTTCGAGCCCTACAGCGTCTTCCGCACCTCCGAGCGTCTCCGCCTGCGCACCGACGCCTCGGGCCGCTACGAGAAGGGCGTCGACCCGCACGCCGCCGAGATCGCCGCCGACCTCGCGACCGCGATGCTGCTCGAGCTCGCCGGCGGGGAGCTCGTCGCCGCGAGCGACGTGCACGACGGGCTGCCGGAGCGCCCCGTCGTCCCGTTCCGCCCGAGCCGCGCCGACCAGGTGATCGGCGTCGCCACGCCGCCCGAGCGGCAGTACGAGCTGCTCGCGAAGCTCGGCTTCGAGCAGCAGGGCGAGAGCGTCGTCGTCCCCACCTGGCGCGGCCGCGATGTCGTCCGCGAGATCGACGTCGTCGAGGAGATCGCCCGCTTCCGCCTGGAGGACGTGCCGTTCACCCTCCCGGCGCGCCGCGAGATGTTCGGCACGCTCACCCGGGCGCAGAGCCTGCGCCGCCGGGTCGAGGACGCGCTCGTCGGCCTCGGCTTCGCCGAGACGTACACGCCGAGCCTCGTGCCCGACGACGAGACGAGCTGGAAGCTGCCGGAGCCGATCTCCGTCGACTTCACCGCGCTGCGGACGAGCCTGCTGCCGAGCCTGATCGAGGCGGTGCGCCGCAACATCGACGCGGGCGCCCGCCGGATCGCGCTCTTCGAGATCGCCCGCGTCTACCTGCCGGCCGGCGGCGACCTTCCCGACGAGCACGTCCGCGTCGCCGGGATCTGCGAGGGCGGCTTCTTCCAGACGAAGGGCGTCGTCGAGACGCTCTACGCCGCGCTCAAGGGCGAGCCCGAGTTCGCGCGCGCGAGCCACGACCTCTTCCATCCCGGCAAGACCGCCTCGACCGCCGCCGGCATCTTCGGCGAGCTGCACCCGCGCGAGCTCGAGGGCGAGTGGGGTGCGTTCGAGCTCGACCTCACCGAGCTCTTCGCCGCCGCGCACGAGCCCGTTACCTACGCCGACGTGATCTCCTACCCCGCCGTACGGCAGGACATCGCCGTCGCCGTCGCGGACGACCTGCCCGTGGGCGAGCTCGTCGCCGCCGCCCGCGAGGCGGCAGGCGAGGAGCTCCGCGAGATCCGCGTCTTCGACGTCTACCGCGGCGACCAGGTCGCGGCCGGCAAGAAATCCGTCGCCTTCTCGGTCGCCTTCCAGTCGTCCGAGCGCACGCTGTCGGAGGACGACGCGACGCGGCTGCGCGACGCGATCGTCGCGGGGCTCTCGCAGCGCTTCGACGCCGAGCTTCGCGCCTAGCTACCGCAGCGGCTGCGGCCAGAGCTTCCGCGTCGCCACGACGTTCCCCTCGGCCGCGTAGAGGAGGATGCTCGCCGCGACGCGGATCCACGTCAGCAGGCCGATCACGAGGGCGAACGTCCCGTAGGTGTTCGACGACGACGAGATCACGTGGTTGATGTAGTAGCCGCCGACGAGCTGGAGCACCGTGTACGCAAGCGCCGCCACGCAGGCGCCGCCGCGAAGGGAGCGCCAGGCGATGCTGTTGTCGGTCAGCATCCGGAAGGCGAGCGAGAAGAGCCCGAGGTTGAGCAGGAACGAGAGCGCGAACGACCCGAGCTTCCAGAAGATGCCGAGGTTTGCGCCGACGGTGCTCAGGCTGCCGATCCCGGTCGTCGCGATCGCGGCGAGGCCGAGCCCGGAGAGCAAGATCAGCGCCCGCAGCCGCGACTGGATGTAGCTGGGACGCTCTTTCCGGTCGAGGCTCCACACGTCGTTCATCGCCTTCTCGCTCGCGAGGAAGACGCTCATCCCCGACCAGAGGGCGCCCGCGGCGCCGATCACGATCCCGATCGTGCTGCCCGAGAGCGACTTCGTCTCGATCTGATGCCCGATGACAGGCAGGTCACCGAGCGCCGAGTTCACGACCGAGTCACGCCACGACGGATGGCTCCGCAGCACGAAGCCGAGCACGCTGACGAAGACGAGCAACAGGGGGAAGATCGAGAAGAAGCCGTAGAACGCCATCGTCGCCGCGGCGTAGCCGGTGTTCGCGTCGCCGTATTGCTTGCGCACGGCCAGGGGGAACCCGAGCCACCGATGCTGCCGTTGGTAGCGGTCGACTGCGTCGAGACGGGCGCCGAGGCCCAACACGTCAGTCCTTTTCGTAGACGACGTACCGGCCGAGCGCGAGCCGCTCGGTCAAGGCTTTGCCGGACGAGCTCTTGCCGAGCCTCCGGCGGATGAGCGTGCGTCCCATCGCCGTCCCGGCTGTGATCGCGAACCCGGCGACGATCCGTGGGGCCTGCGAGCGGAGGATCGACTTCGCGTTCGCCGCGCTGCGGACGTCGGTGCGGAGGTGCGCGACCGCGTGCACGAGCTTCGCCCGCTCGGTCGCGATCTCCGTGCGAATCTCTTCGGCCGAGCGGGTCACCGGCGCAGCGCCTCGGCCGTCAGCTTCGCTTCGGCGAGCGCCTGCGTCGGGACGGGGGCACCGCCCTTGAGCCGCTTGATGCCCAGGAGAGCGAGAAGCCCCGCGACCGCCAGCAGGCCGCCGGTCATGATCAGGAGTGCGATCCACGTCGCAACGACGAGGGTCAGGGCAGCCGTTGCCGCCGCCAGCAGGAAGCCGACGGCGACGAGCGCGACGAGCCCGGCGCCGGCCGTGAGGCCGACGCCGAACCCGAGCGATACCGCCTTGCGTTTCAGCTCGATGGCGGCGAGTTCGAGCTCCAGCTTTGCGAGTGCGCCGGCGTGTTCCACGACTTCGCGGGCCGTCGCACCGACATGCGGGTGCGCAGTGGCCACCTGACCGTTTCCGTTTCGGTGAAGCACCCTTCCGATATCGCCTCGGCTGGGCAGCGGCAAACCTTTGAGCCGTCCGAGACGGCTCACGTCATCTGGCCGTCGATCTGCCAGACCGGGCCCTGCGTACCAACGGGCTTCGAATCGGACAGAACGCGGAGCACCGAGACGCTGCCGCGAATGCTCTCGTTGTCGCAACGGTCGAACGAGCGGGCGACCATGCCGGGGGACGCGCCGTAGCCGAACTGCTTCGCGCTGCGAAAGCGGAGGCGGAGCTCGGTGCCCTGGCGGCGCGGGTTGATCGGCGCCATCAGCAGCGCAGCGCGATCGAACCAGTCCGACGAGGTGATCGTCACGTCGGCGAGGATGTCGCTCCAGTCGGAGGGCAGCGTCGCCAGCTCGGCGGCCCAGCACTCGGCGAGCGTCGGTTCGGCCGCGCTCGGTGCGGTGGGCCCTGCCTCGGTCGCCAGGACGAGCGAGAGCCGGCCGTTCAGGCCCTCGTCGTCGATCCGTGCGAGCAGTCGGCGCGTGGGCTCGACGCTCGAGCTCGCGACCACGAAGACGATCCCGTCCTCCGCGCGGATCGGCGCGAGCGGAGCGAGCAGCGCGAGGGTGCGGTCGTCGTGCGCGGGCGTCTCGACGTTCAGCCGCAGCCGCGCCTCGTTCCAGCCCGTCGGCAGCTCGCGGGCGATCTCTTCCCACTGTCCGGTGAGTCTCACGGCCCGAAAACGTACACTTCAGCCTCTCATGGCCAAGCTCGAGAAGAAGCGAACGCTGTCCGAGGAGCGCCTGCGCGTCTTCCTGCGGGAGATGCTGCTGATCCGGCGGTTCGAGGAGAAGGTCGAGGAGCGCTTCCGCGCGGGTGAGCTTCCGGGCTTCCTGCATGTCGCGATCGGGCAGGAGGCCGCCGACGTCGGCGTCTGCCAGGCGATGGCCGACGGTGACGTGTTCGCGTCGACGCATCGCGCGCACGGGCACACGCTCGCGCGCGGCACGCATCCGAACGCGCTCATGGCCGAGCTCTACGGGAAGCTCGAGGGCTGCTCGCACGGCTACGGCGGCTCGATGCACCTCTACGACGTGGAGCGCGGCAACCTCGGCGCGAACGCGGTCGTCGGCGGCGGGCTTCCCTCGATCGTCGGCACCGGCCTCGCCTTCAAGATGCGCGACGAGCAGCGCGTTGCGGTCGCGTTCTTCGGCGACGGCGCGACGAACACCGGCACCTTCCACGAGTCGATGAACCTCGCCCAGGTCTGGAAGACGAAGACCGTCTTCGTCTGCCAGAACAACGCGTGGGCCGAGTCGACCCCGGGCTGGCAGCACTCGCCGGTCTGGAACGACATGTCCAAGCGGGCGCTCGCCTACGACATGCACGTGATCAAGGTCGACGGGCAGGACGTGGAGGAGGTCTACGACAAGGCCCAGGAGGCGCTCGAGTACGCGCGCTCCGGCGCCGGCCCCGTCTTCCTCGACGTCGAGACCTTCCGCATGCACGGCCACTACATCGGCGACGCGCAGGTGTACCGCTCGAAGGAGGATCGCGACAAGGCCGCCGACCACGATCCGGTCGTCCGCCTCCGCGACCGCCTCGAGGTGAGCGACGAGGACTGGGCAGCGCTCGACGCCGAGGTGATCGAGGTCGTCGAGGCCTCGGTGACCTTCGCCAAGAACGGCACCGATCCGCAGCCAGAAGACGCGCTCAAGAACATCTATGCCTGAGCTCTCCTACCGCGAGGCCGTGCGCGACGCGTTGGCCGTCGCGATGCGCGACGACGACGACGTCTTCGTCATGGGCGAGGACATCGCCGAGATGGGCGGCTCGATGGGCGTCACCCACGGGCTCGTCGAGGAGTTCGGGCCGGAGCGCGTGCGCAACACGCCGATCTCCGAGATGGCGATCGTCGGCGCCGGGATCGGCGCGGCCATGCAGGGCATGCGCCCGGTCGTCGAGATCATGTACCAGGACTTCCTCACGCTCTCGCTCGAGCAGATCGTCAACCAGGCCGCCAAGCACCGGTACATGTCGGGCGGGCAGCTGAAGGTCCCGCTGACGATCCGCACGCAGGGCGGCGCCGGCTGGTCGCCGGGCGCGCAGCACGCGCAGCAGGTCGAGTCGTGGCTCGTCCACGTCCCCGGCCTCAAGGTCGTGTTCCCGTCGAGCCCGGAGGACGGCCGCGGCCTGCTCTGGTCGGCGATCTACGACGACAACCCCGTGATCTTCTTCGAGCACCGCACCCTCTACCCGATCAAGGGTCAGGTGCCCGACAAGATCGAGCCGATCCCGATCGGCAAGGCACGCATCGTGCGCGAGGGCACCGACGTCTCCGTGATCGCCACCGGCCCGCTCGTCCACGCCGCGCTCAAGGCCGCCGACGAGGTCGCCGCCGACGGCATCTCCGTCGAGGTCGTCGATCCGCGCACCCTGCAGCCGCTCGACGAGGACGGCCTCGTCGCCTCCGTCAAGAAGACCAATCGCGCCGTCGTCGCGCACGAGGCGGTGCGCCGGATGGGCTTCGGCGCCGAGATCGCCGCGGTGCTGCAGGAGC
>CAIYXH010000124.1 GCA_903930195.1 uncultured Actinomycetes bacterium
CGAGGGCGAGATCCTCGAGGCTCTGAGCAACGGGAAGTACCGCGTGGCCCTCGAGGGAGGCCACGAGATGATCGGCTACATCGCGGGGCGCATGCGCCGCTACCGCATCCGGATCCTTCCGGGCGACCGGGTCAAGATCGAAGTCTCGCCGTATGACCTGAACCGCGGCCGGATCGTGTTCCGGCATCGTTCCGGCGCGTGAGCGAGACGCCGCGCGTCTCGTTCCGCAGCAGCGGTGACTTCCTCCGCGAGACCAAGCAGGAGGTCGACGCCTACCTGCAGGAGCCGCGGACGCGCCGCATCGGCAAGCTCAAGCTCTACGCGAAGGCTCCCGTCGCCGTCGGCCTGATGGCGGCCGCGTGGGTGGGCCTCCTGCTCGCCCACGACCGTCCGGCGCTCGCGATCGTCTGCCTGGCGCTCCTCGCGGCCGGCTCGATCCTCACGAGTTTCTGCGTGCAGCACGACGCCAACCACGGGTCCTACTTCCGCTCTCGTCGCAGCAACCACCTGCTCGGCTGGACGTCGGACACGCTGCTCGGGATCAGCAGCTACGCCTGGCGCGTGAAGCACAACGTCGCCCACCACACCTATACGAACATCGACGCGATGGACGCCGACGTGACGCAGATGCCGTTCGCCCGCTTCGCGCCGTCGCAGAGCCCGCGCTGGTGGTACCGCTTCCAGCACATCTACATCTGGCCGCTGTACGCCTTCATGGGGATCCGCTGGCAGTTCGCCGGCGATGCCGCCGCGTTCATCCGCGGCCGGATCGGGACGAGCACGCTCCGCTTCCCGCGCGGCTGGAACCTTGTCGCGCTCACGGTCGGCAAGGCGATCTTCGTCCTCTGGGTCTTCGTGCTCCCGCTCTTCTTCTATCCGTGGACGTGGGTCGTCGTCGGCTACCTCGCCTTCATGGCGGTGACGAGCATGGTGATGGCGATCACGTTCCAGCTCGCCCACTGCGTCGAGGAGGCCGACTTCCCGTCGCTCCACGAGGCGCAGTCGACCCCGCGCGACTGGGCCACGCATGAGGTCGAGACGACGGTGAACTTCTGCCCGCGCAACTGGTTTCTCACCTGGACGCTCGGTGGGCTCAACTACCAGATCGAGCATCACCTCTTCCCCGGCGTCGCCCACACGCACTACCCGGCGATCTCGAAGATCGTCCAGCGGAACGCGGCCCGTCACGGGATCCGCTACGTCGTGCACGACTCGCTCTACGCCGCGCTGCGCTCGCACGTCCGGCATCTCCGCGCGATGGGCCAGCTCGGCCTGCCCGTCGTCGTCGAGATGGGCTAATCCGCGACGTCGGGAACCTGCGCCGCGATCCAGGCGTCGGCCGCTGCGACGTCGATCCCGCGCACGCTGCTGATCTCTTCGGCGAGGAGCCGGCGCGCGAGGACGTAGAGATGCCGCTCGCTCGGCGCGGCTGAGCCACCGCGCTTCGCCGCCGCCTGTCGCTCGCGCTGGATGCTCTCGCGCACGACCTCGGCGAGCCCGACGGCGCCGCCGGCCGTGACCTTCTCCTTCGTCGCGCGGAACCGCGCCGCCCAGGCGCCGGTCGCCGCCGGCGCCGTGTCGGCAAGGGCGCGCCGTACCTCCTTCAGTTCCTTCTCCGTCGAGAGCGCCCGAAGCGAATCCTGTGCCTTGTCCAGCCGGAACGTCACCTGAAGCCCCGTGGCGAACTCGATCACCACGACCTCCTGGCCGGACTGGTCGGTCGCCCGCTTCGTCACCCGGCCGAGGCCGTGCGAGGCGTAGACGACCTGATCTCCCACTGCGAGCGGAAGCCCGCTTTCCACCTTCTTCGAGCCCACTTCCGCCCTCCGTCCGCTGGTGCGGATGATCCTACCGGCGGGCGTTTTTCAGCTCGCGAGAGCTTCGTCGACCGAGCCGACCACGCGCAGCTCGGCGATCAGGCGTGTGATCTCGAAGACGCGGGTGATCAGATGCTCCGGTGGGCTGACGACGTGCATGCGGATCGCGCGCGCGGCGAGCTCGCGCCGCGCCGTGATCAGCGCGCTCAGCGACGGCGAGTCGAGAAAAGTGGCCTGCGAGAGGTCGATCACGACGTGGTCGATCGGGCTCGTCGCCTCTCGGAGCGCGCCGGCCAGCCGCGGCGCGGTCGCCAGGTCAAGCTCACCGGTCACCGTGACGATCAGCGCGGCACGGATGTCGAACGCCTGAACCGACCCCATCAGTCACAGACTTTGCACAACACTTGCACAGGGCCAGCCTAGCGGCCTTCCGCACGCTGCTGCACGCCTGTGGCGGCGTCCGTCGGAGCTCGAGGTGTTCTACGCCGCTTCGGCGAGGAACTCGACCGCTGCGGCGGTCGAGTCGCAGATCTGGAAGGCCCGGTCGAGCAGCGTGATCTCGAAGAGCGTGAGGATGCTCGGATTCACGCAGACGAGGGCGAGGTGCGCGCCGCGCTCGCGGATCCGCTTCTGCGCGCCGATCAGGGCGCCGAGGGTCGTCGAGTCGACGAACGTGGCGGCGTCGAGATCGACGATCACGGCGTTCGCCTGGATCGCGCCGAGGGCCTCGCGGATGGCGGGGGCCGCGAGCAGATCCAGTTCGCCCGCGAGCTCGATCCGGACGGTGCCGTCGTCGAGTGTCTCGCTCTTCAGCTCGTAGTCCACGGCGGCACTCTAATCACGGCTCCGCCATCCCCGGTTGCCCTTCTGGTTCGGGGGGTATGAGGAACGTGTGGTCGAAGAGTCAACCCACGAGCTCCACTTGGTGATCCCGTGCGACGCCTCGGCGCCGCGCAAGGTGCGGCACGAGCTCGACCGTCTGGTCGCGCCGGCTGACGTGAAGGCCGACGCGAAGCTCGTCGCCACGGAGATCGTCACGAACGCGGTGCGGCATTCGGGCTGTCTCCCGGGCGACACGCTCGACGTACATGCCTCGAGCAACGACGACGGCCTCGAGCTGTCGGTGCGCGACGCTGGCCGCTCGGCCTCCGGTCCGGGCGTGCGTCTGACGACGGGCGAGGACGGCGGCTTCGGGCTGCGCATCGTCGAGCGGCTCTCGAGCCGCTGGGGCATCGAGCGGTCGGACGGCTGCGTCGTCTGGGCCGAGCTCCACATGGACTCCTGACCTCCAGACCGTTCACAGCGACTAGGGTCATGGCGATGGCCGTTCCGGATCTGTCCGTGGTGGAACGGTCCGTGCCGACCCGGTACGAGATCGTGCTGGTCGAAGACGATGCGGGCGACGCGCTCCTCGCGCGCGAGCTGCTCGGGACCCACGGCGCCGAGTTCGAGGTCACCTGGGTGCGGTCGCTCGCCGATGCGGTCGAGGCGATCGGCCCGCAGACCGCCTGCGTGCTGCTCGACCTCGGCTTGCCCGACACGACCGACCTCGAGGGTCTCGAGACGATCCTCGGCCTCGCCTCGCGCCCGGCGGTCGTCGTCTTCACCGGCTTTGCCGACCGGGTCAGCGGCGAGCGCGCCGTGGCGCTCGGAGCCCAGGACTACCTCGCGAAGGGCGCCGTCAACGACGAGACGCTCGCGCGTGTCGTGCGCTACGCGATCGCCCGCCGCCGGGTCGAGGAGAGCTCCAAGCGGCTCCGCGAGGCCGAGCTGATCCGCGCCGAGAACGCCCGCCTCGAGCGCGGGCTCCTGCCGCACCCGATCGTCGTCAACCCGGCGCTTTCCTGGGCCACGCACTACCGCGCCGGCGATCGTCGCGCCCTGCTCGGCGGCGACTTCTTCGACTTCATCGAGACCGCC
>CAIYXH010000125.1 GCA_903930195.1 uncultured Actinomycetes bacterium
CGGACGACCCGGGCACCTGGTTCGGGTTCGAGCAGGAGTACTTCCTCTACCGCGACGGGGTGCCGCTCGGCTTCCCGCGCCAGGGCTTCCCGGTGCCGCAGGGCGAGTACTACACGGGTGTCGGCTACAAGAACGTCGGCGACATCGCCCGCCAGATCGTCGACGAGCACCTCGACCTCTGCCTCGACGCGGGGATCAACCACGAGGGCATCAACGCCGAGGTGGCGAAGGGCCAGTGGGAGTTCCAGATCTTCGGCAAGGGCTCCAAGCGGGCCGCCGACGAGGTCTGGATCGCGCGCTACCTCCTCCTCCGCCTCTGCGAGGGCTACCGCGTCGACGTCAACTTCCACCCGAAGCCGCTCGGCGTCGAGTTCGACTGGAACGGCTCGGGGATGCACTGCAACTTCTCGACGGACTACATGCGCGAGAAGGGCGGCAAGGAGTACTTCGAGGCGCTGATGGCGGCCTTCGACGATCACAAGGAGCACCACATCGCGGTGTACGGCCCCGACAACCACATGCGGTTGACGGGTCTGCACGAGACCGCCTCGATCGACGAGTTCAGCTGGGGCGTCGCCGACCGCGGAGCCTCGATCCGCGTGCCGCACAGCTTCGTCAACAACGACTACAAGGGCTATCTCGAGGACCGTCGCCCGAACTCGCTCGGCGATCCGTACCAGATCGCCGGCCGGATCCTCGACACGATCGCGACCGTCCCGGTCCCGTCGTAGCGGCCACGACAGCTGTCGCGAAGGGGATGGGGCTTCGGCCCTGTCCCCTTCGCCGTTAAGGCTGAAATGCGTGTGGATTTCCCCGGGAGCGTTGACCGGGGGACTCCTGTCACCACAATGAAACCGACGAGGTCACGTCGGCGGGGGCGGACCGCCGGGTGTGCGCCCGGGTTCGCCCGTTTGGAGTGGTGAGAGATGGATGGGAACGGGCAGCACGAATCGAGGATCACCTGTGTCGTCGCAGACGACCATCCGGTGATCGTCGACGCACTCGGACGACAACTGACGGCCGCGGGGATCGAGGTGCTCGCCTCGGCCGAGACGGCAGACGAGGCGCTCCGGGCGATCCGCGAGTTCAAGCCCGATGTCGCCGTCATCGACGTCGGGCTTCCGGACGGCTCGGGCATCGAGCTCACGCGCGTCGCGACGCGGCTGCAACTCCCGACGCGGATCGTGCTCTACACCGCTGTCGCCGAGCCGGCGCTCCTGCGCGAGGGCTTCGACGCGGGCGCCCAGGGCTTCGTGCTCAAGACGTCGCCGCCGGCCGAGGTCACGCGCGCGGCCAAGGCGGTCGCTGCGGGCCAGGTCTACGCCGATCCGCTGCTCGCCGGCTCGATGATCGGGCGCGCGCACGCAAACGAGCCGCAGCTGTCGGCCCGTGAGCGCGAGGTGCTGCGGCTGCTTGCCGACGGGCGGACGACCAAGGAGATCGCAGCCTCGATGTTCATCGCACCCGACACGGTGCGGACGCACATCCAGAACGCGATGAAGCATCTGGGCGTCCGCAGCAGGGCTGAGGCCGTCGCCTCGGCGCTGCGCGCCTCGCTGATTCGCTAGCGCCTCACCCCTTCAGCCCCAAACGACGTACATCACCGGTGCGTTTGTACTGAGGCGGACGGCAGAAACCGGGGATAGCTCGGCGCGAAGGCTGCCGGTAAACCGAGCTGAGGATGCCTGGCTCCTCGGATCAGGCGGTTGCCGAGCGCCCGGAGGACGCTCCGGTCCGCTGCATCGTGGTCGATGACCACCCCCTCATCGTCGAGGCGCTTCAGCCCGTGCTCGAGCAGAAGCGGATCGAGATCGTCGGGCGCTGCCGGCTCGGCAGCGAGGCGATCGACGCGCTCGCGGCGACGGACGTCGACCTCGCGATCATGGATGTGAGCCTGCCCGACATCACCGGCGTCGAGGTGCTTCGCGAGATACGGCGTCGCGGGATCGAGACGTCGGTGATCTTCTTCACGGCGTTCGCCGACCGAGGGCTCGTCACGGAGGCGATCGATGCCGGTGCACAGGGATTTGTGATGAAGGGCTCCCCGGTGCGCGATCTCGTCTGGGCGATCGAGGTCGTGATGAGCGGAGGGACGTTCGTCGACCCGGTGCTCGCGGGCGAGGTGATCGGCCCCCGCCAAGGCGACGCCGAGGTCCAGCAGCTGACGACGCGCGAGCGCGAAGTGCTGCGGCTGCTCGCCGCGGGTCACACGACGAAGGAGATCGCGCGCGAGCTGACGATCGCTCCCGACACGGCGCGGACGCACATCCAGAACGCGATGCGCCGCCTGGGCGCCGAGACCCGCGCGCAGGCGATCGCGATCGCCCTCCGCCGCGGCCTCATCACCTGAGGGGCTTAGAGCTCGATCCTGATCTGCGGACGATCGGCGGGCCGCAGCCAGCGCAGCACCGCGTCGAGCTGCCCGAGCGGCAGGCTGATGCAGCCGTTGGTCGGCCCGCCGGTGTCCGCGTGCAGGAAGATCGCCGAGCCGCGCCCCGGCACCACGGGCGCGTCGTTGTAGCGCACGACGGCGAAGTGGGTGTACGCGGGCGCTTCGGTCCACAGGGCCTCGCTCCCGCCGCCGAAGGGCGGCGTCGTCCCGCAGGGCACGTGCGCGAAGCGGTTGTAGGCGGCGGTGGTGGGATCCTCGTCCCACCAGTCGCCGCAGACGAGCCGGTGATAGGCGTAGCGCACGCCCGGATTCGCGTCGATGCCGTAGACGGTCCGTCCGAAGGCGAACGTGCCGAGTGGGGTTGTCCCGTCGCCCTCGCGGTGATGGGCCGAGACGCCGTTGCGGCCGAGCCGCGCGCTCCAGACGGGCGAGGCGGCACGCCAGCAGCCGCCGGTCTTTGCCCAGAGCTGGAGCGTGCCGGTGGTCGAGCGCGCGGCCGGCGCCCGCACGACGACAAGCTGCGTCGTGCCGGCCGGAGCGGCGAGCGCTGGGCATCCGGACGTGGCGGCTCCGGCCGTGGCCGTGAAGGCGAACGGGACGAGCAGCAGCGGCAGGAGGAGGACGGCGCGCATCGGCGTAGCCTCGAATGATGAAGCGCATTGCATGTGTCGTGTTCCTCACGCTCGCAGCGGCCGCGCCCGCCGCGGCGCAGCCGCCGGCCGTCGCGCACGTGACCGCTGCCGAGCTCGGCAAGAGCTATCGCGCCGGCTGTCCGGTCGGCCCCCCGCAGCTGCGCCGCGTCGAGCTCGACTACCGGGGCTTCGACGGCCATCGCCATCGCGGCGCACTGATCGTGAACGCCACCGTCGTCGGCGCGGTCGAACGCGTCTTCGCCCGCCTCTACGCGGAGCGATTCCCGATCCGGCGCATGCGCCCGATCTCGGCCTACGGCGGCAGCGACAATCGCTCGATGGCCGCCGACAACACGTCGGGCTTCAACTGCCGGGCCGTGGTCGCGCCAGGCCCGACCCGCTGGTCCGTTCATGCCTACGGCGAGGCGATCGACGTGAACACGATCGAGAATCCGTACCTCGAAGGGGGCAAGGTGCTGCCGCCCGCCGGGGAGGCGTTCGCGGATCGGACCCGGGTGCGGGCCGGCATGGCGACGCCGGGTGGGACGCTCGTCAACGCCTTCGCGGCCGTGGGTTGGCAGTGGGGCGGTCGCTGGACGGGGTCGCCGGACTACCAGCACTTCTCGGCCACGGGCGGCTAACGCCCGTCTATCGTGAGGAGGTGCCGCTCGAGCGCGCCTTCGTCTCTGCCGTCCGGAACGCGCTGCCGCGCGACGCCGTCCTGACGGAGCTTGCGGACTGCCGGGTCTACGAATGTGACGGTCTCACCGGGCACCGGATGGTGCCCGAGCTCGTCGTGCTGCCGGGATCGGCCGACGACGTCCAGGCCGTCGTGCGGCTCTGCAACGTTCACGGCGTCCCGTTCGTCGCGCGCGGCGCAGGCACCGGGCTCTCGGGCGGGTCGCTGCCTGTCGCAGACGGCATCGTCATCGCGCTCACCCGGCTGACGCAGATCGTCGAGGTCGACATCGACGCCGGGCTCGTGACCGTCGAGCCCGGGGTGACGAACCTCGAAATCACGAAGGCGGTCGCTCCGCACGGCTTCTTCTACGCACCCGACCCGTCGAGCCAGCAGGTCTGCACGATCGGCGGCAATGTCGCCGAGAACTCGGGTGGCGCTCACTGCCTCAAGTACGGCTTCACCGTCAACGCCGTCGTCTCGGCCGACGTCGTCCTGCCCGACGGCGAGCTCGTCACGCTCAGCCGCCACGACGACGGCCCCGGGCTGCTCGGCGTCTTCATCGGCTCCGAGGGCACGCTCGGAATTGTGACGCGCTGCGTGGTGCGGATCACCCGGGTGCCGGAGACGGTCGTCTGCCTGCTCGCGGCGTTCCACGAGATGGACTCCGCAGGCAACGCGGTCTCCCACGTGATCGGCGGCGGGATCCTGCCGGCCGCGATCGAGATGATGGACGCCCTCGCGATCCAGGCCGTCGAAGCGGCGATCGGGCTCGGCTACCCGGAAGGCGCGAGCGCTGTGCTGATCGTCGAGCTCGACGGCCAGCCCGCACAGGTCGCCGCGGATCGCGCAACGGTCGAACAGATCTGCCGCGACGCCGGAGCCTTCGAGGTACGCGCGTCCGAGACCGCGGAGGAGCGCGCGCTCGTCTGGAAGGGACGCAAGTCGGCGTTCGCGGCGATGGGACGGATCTCGTCGAGCTACTACGTCCAGGACGGCGTCGTCCCCCGAACGAAGCTGCCCGAGGTGCTGCGGCGGATCGATGCCCTCTCGGAGGAGCACGGCCTCCGCGTCGCGAGCGTCTTCCACGCCGGCGACGGCAACCTGCATCCGCTCGTCCTCTACGACGACGAGGTCGAGGGCGAGGGCGCCCGCGCCGAGACGCTCGCCGTCTCGATCCTCGAGGCCTGCGTCGAGCTCGGCGGCTCGATCAGCGGCGAGCACGGCGTCGGCGTCGACAAGGCCTGCTCGATGCCGAAGCTCTTCGGCGCCGACGACATGGCCGTGATGATGCGCCTGCGCGACGCGTTCGACCCGTCGAGCCTCTCGAACCCCGGCAAGATCTTCCCGACGCCGCGCCTCTGCGGCGAGGTGCCCGGCCCCTACCGTGCCCATCCTCTCGAGCGAGCAGGCCTTGCCGAGCGTTTTTGAGCCCGAGTCGGTCACCGAGGCCGCGGCGATCCTGACCGCGGGCTCGAGCGTCTCGATCGAGCGCGAAGGCGGCGACGTCGTGCTCTCGACGGCGCGGATGAACCGCGTCCTCGAGTACGAGCCGGGCGACCTGACCGTGATCGTCGAGGCCGGGATCACGCTCTCCGAGCTCCAGGCCGCGCTGCTTCCGCACGGCCAGATGCTCGCCCTCGACCCGCCCGGCGACCCGACGATCGGCGCCTGCCTCGCGGGCGATCTCTCAGGGCCGCTGCACCATCAGTACGGCGGGATGGGCGATCTCGTCATCGGCGCCACGGTCGTCCTCGCCGACGGCACGATCGCGAGCTCGGGCGGCAAGGTCGTGAAGAACGTCGCGGGCTACGACCTCGCGAAGCTCTTCGCGGGCTCGCAGGGCCGGCTCGGGCTCGTCGCGCGCGTCGCACTGCGGCTGCATCCGCGGCCCGAGGTGCAGGCCACGGTCGTCTGCCAGAGCGACGACCTCGCTGCGCTCTGGCGCGAGCTGCACCTCTCGAAGCTCACGCCGGCTGCCGTCGACGTGCTCCCGCCCGACCGGATCGCGCTGCGCTTCGAGGGCGGCCTCGCCGCGGTCGAGGCGCAGATCGACGCCTCGCCGGGTCGGCTCGCGGACGACTCGGTCTGGGGCGAGTCCGCCCGCCGCCAGGCGCGCGCCGGTGCCACACGCAAGCTCGACTGGAACGCCGACTTCCTCATCGCCCGCCCTGGCCCCGGCATCGCCTACGTCGAGGGGGAGCCCGCCGCGTGGTCGCCCCTCGCCGAGCGCGTCCGTTCTGCCTTCGACCCCCAAGGAGTGCTCGTTTAGATGGATCCCGCGCTGATCGACGACTGTGTCCACTGCGGGTTCTGCCTGCCGACCTGCCCGACCTACGTCCTCTGGGGCGAGGAGATGGACTCGCCGCGCGGTCGGATCTGGCTGATGCGCGGCACCGTCGACGGGACGCTCGAGCTCGACCGGACGGTCGCCGAGCACTTCGACCGCTGCCTCGGCTGCATGGCCTGCCTGACCTCCTGCCCCTCGGGCGTCAAGTACGACCGGCTGATCGAGCTCGCGCGCGAGAAGGTCGAGGAGACGATCAAGCGGCCGCTGATGGAGCGGATCCTGCGCCTGTTCGTCTTCGCGATCTTCCCGCATCCGAAGCGCCTCAAGGCCGCGCTCAAGTTCACCTGGCTGCCCGCGCCGGGGCCGTTCAAGCCGCTCAGGGCGCTCGCGCCGGACTACACGGCGACCGCACCGCCCCCGCTCGAGACGCCGGCGCAGGGCGAGAAGCTCGCGCGCGTCGGGCTGCTCACGGGCTGCGTCCAGAGCGTGATCTTCGGCGAGACGAACCGCGCCTCGACGCGCGTGCTCTCGGCGTACGGCTACGAGGTCACCACCGCCTACTCCGGCTGCTGCGGCGCGCTCGCGCTCCACGCGGGCAAGCGCGAGGAGGGACTGCACCTGGCCAAGGAGGTCGAGGCCGCCTTCAAGGCGGCCGGTGCCGACCGCATCGTCACGAACGCCGCCGGCTGCGGCTCGCATCTGAAGGACGCGCATCTCGACCTTCCCGTCCTCGACATCTCCGAGGCCGTCGCGCAGGGCCGGAAGCCCGAGCTGCACCCGCTCCCCGTGCGGGTCTCGTTCCAGGAGTCCTGCCACCTCGGCCATGCCCAGCGCGTCCGCTCGGAGCCGCGCGAGCTGCTGCGCTCGATCCCGGAGCTCGACCTCGTCGAGCCGATCGAGCAGGAGCTCTGCTGCGGCAGCGCCGGCATCTACAACCTCGTCCAGCCCGAGGCCGCCCGCACGCTCGGCGACCGCAAGGCCGAGCGCGTGCTCGCGACGAACCCCGACGTACTCTCCACCGCGAACCCCGGCTGCATGCTCCAGGTGACCGCGGCGCTCAAGCGTGCAGGCCGGCCGCTGCCGGGCGCGCACCCGGTCGAGCTGCTCGATCTCTCGATTCGCGGCGCGCAGCTCGGCGACCCCGCACCGGAGTAGTCTCCGCCCATGGCGCTGACGGGAGGCTGTCTCTGCGGCGGGGTGCGGTTCCGGATCGACGCGCCGCTCGTCTCCTCGAGCTGGTGCCACTGCACCCGCTGCCAGCGCCGCACCGGCACCGCCGCCTCGGCAAACGGCGCCACCGTTCCCGGCTCGCTCCACGTCGAGCAGGGTGAGGAGCTCCTCGGCGCCTTCGTGCCGTCCGACGACGGCTGGGCGAAGGTGTTCTGCACCGCCTGCGGCGCTCCGCTCTGGAGCGAAGCGCGTGACGGAAGCGGCAAGCGCGGCGTGCGCCTGGGCGCGATCGACGGCGACCCCGGCGTCCGCCCGAGCGCCCGGCAGTACGTCGACTACGCGGCCGTCTGGGACACGATCCCGGACGACGGCCTCCCGCGCTTTCCCGAACGCCGGCCGGGCTAGCCGCCTCGATGCCCTCGCTCTCGACGGGTCCCGAGGTCGCGCTCTTTCTCGTCGCCGCGATCGTGACCTGGATCGCCGGGATCGCGCTCTCGCAGACGACCGACACGCTTGACCGGCGCTTCGGGCTCGGTGACGCGCTCGGCGGGATCGTCCTCCTGGCGGTCGCGGGAACCCTTCCCGAGATCGCGATCACGGTCTCGGCCGCCGCGAGCGGGCACCTCGAGCTCGCCGCCGGCAACCTGATCGGCGGGATTGCCGTGCAGACGATGGTGCTCGTCATCTGCGACTTCGCCGTCTCGCGCACGCAATCGCTGAGCTTCCTCGTCGGGTCGCTCGAGCCGGTGCTCGAGGCGCTGATGGTGGTGGTCGCCGTCTCGGGCGTGCTGATGGGGGCGGTGCTCCCGGCCTCGACGCGGATCGGCCCGGTCAGCCCGGCGTCGATCTTCATCGTCGTCTCGTGGCTCGCCTGCGTCACCGTCGTCAACCGGGTACGCCGCTCGCCGTCGTGGAAGGTCGAGGCGCCGGGCTCGAAGCCCGGCCGGCCGTATCGCCGCGTCGACCCACCTGCCTCGAAGACGGCGAAGCAGCGCCGCAGCGTGCCCCCGCGGCTCGCGCTGCCGGTCTTCGGCCTCGGCTGCGTCTTGACGCTCTTCGCCGGGTACGTGCTCGAGTCGAGCGGCAATTCCCTTGCCACCAAGGCCGGGATCAACGGCGTGATCTTCGGCGCGACGGTGCTCGCCGTCGCCTCGGCGCTCCCCGAGATCAGCTCCGGGATCGCCGCCGTGCGCCTCGGCGACCACAAGCTCGCGGTCGCCGACATCTTCGGCGGGAACGCCTTCCAGCTCTGCCTGTTCCTCGTCGCCGACCTCATCGCGGGGCGCCCCGTCCTCTCGGCTGCCGGCGGCCCGAACGGGTGGCTCGCTGCTCTCGGCGCCGCGCTGACGATCGTCTTCGCCTTCGGGGTGATCGTGCGCCCGTCGCGGACATATGGGCGACTCGGGCTCGACTCGATCGTCGCGCTCCTCCTCTTCGCACTCGGGATCGCCGGGCTGTTTGCCGTTCAGCACGGGTGACGCCCAACGCTGCTGCTCTACTACGGCCATGAGCGGCAGCGACGTGACGGAGTGCATCGTCGACCTGCCGTCGGGTGTCGAGGCGCCGTTCGAGGTCTATCTCAACGGCATCCCGCAGACCGCAGGCACGGACTTCCGCATCGACGGCCGCACGCTCGTCTTCCCGCGGACGATCGTTCCCGAGGCGAAGATGTCGAAGCTTCAGTGGGTGCTCGTCACCTTCGGGATCACCGCCGGCCACGCGAAGCACGACTCGGTCGACGTGATCTACAGCCGGGACGGCCGGCGCCTGGTCGCCACCGGGCTCCGTCCGCGCGCCTGAGGCCGCACGACGCCTGACACGCGTCCAAGGCGACCTTCCGCAGCGCCAGGCATCATGGGTGTTGGGGCGGGGTGCGCTACAATAGTCACCTTGGTGATCAAAAGGACGTGGTTGTGACGGTCGCGGCGACAGGTCTACGACAGCGGAAGAAGGAACGGACACGCCAGACCATCGTCGATGTCGCCATCCGGCTGTTCGCGGAGCAGGGCTACACCGAGACCACGCTCGTCCAGATCGCGGAAGAGGCCGAGATCGCGACGAGCACCTTCTTCAACTACTTCGCGTCGAAGGTCGACATCGTCTTCGTGACCTACGATGCCGTGCTCGAGAGCGCCCGCCAGCGCGTGCTCGCACGGCCCGGGGGCGAATCGGCGACCGATGCCGTCGCGGCCTGGCTCGGTGAGGATCTGCCCCGGATCGAAGCGCCGTACGGCAAGGCGATCCAGGAGGTGCCGACGATCATCGAGGCGGTGCCCGAGCTCGTCACCGAGGCGCGGCTCCGCACGGCGCTGCTCGAGGACGTGCTCGCGGAAGCCTTCGCCCGCGACTTCGACGAGCCGCCGCACGGCGTTCGCGCCCGCGTGATGGCGGCGATCGTGAACAGCGAGATGACCCTGGTCTGGAACGCCTGGTACGCCCAGCACTCCTCGGACGTCGACTTCGACCCGAGCGAGCTCTTCGTGCTCAAGGCCGAGAGCGTCAAGCACGCCCTCGCCGCTGCGCTGCCGATCGTCGTCGCGCTGGATCTGTAGCTCACCAGGCCGGCTGTCGAGGGGCTGTCCCCGAAAGGGACTGTCCCGGTGTGCGTGTCGTGGCCCGGACAACCGGGACAGCCCCCCAATCCGGGACAGTCCCTATAGGCGACGGCGAGGCCGGGTATGACAAAGGGGCAGAAGGGACGCTAGAGACATAACGCCTCACGCCCTTTCTGCCCCCGATTGCCGTCGTCCTACGCTTGTAGGAGCCCGCGGATGTATGCCGGCAGGAGCGGCAGTGTCCGCGGCATCTTGCCCGTGGCATCGAACACGGCCGACGCGATCGCGGCGTGGACGAAGCCGTTAGGGCCTTCGCCGCCGCCGCCGATGGTTCCGACGCTCGGGTTGCTGATGATGATCGTCTTGATCGTCGGTGCATCGGCAATGCGCAGGATGGGGAAGCTGACCCAGTCGCGGTCGGTGACGCCGCCCTTGTTGAAATGGACCTCTTCGTGGAGCGCTTCGCTCGTGCCCATGATTGCTCCACCTTCCATCATTCGCTGCAGCTGCTTCGGGTTCACGACGATGCCCGGATCGATGGCGTTCGTCAGATTCGTCACCGTGATCTTGCCGGTCTTGGGCACGACCTTGATCTGAGCGATGCAGGCGTAGTAGCTGCCTTCGCGCAGCATCACGCTGCAGCCCTGACCGACAAGCGGCGTCGATCCGGTCGTAGCTGCCTTGGGGCTCGGTGACGGCCGTGTCTCCCACCCCGACGCGTTCTTGACGGCGTTGATGACGTTGACCAGCCGAGTGTCGGTTGTGTTCTTGATTCGGAACTGCAGTGCGTCCGTTTTGGCGGCTGCTGCGAGTTCGTTCATGAATGCCTCGCGACCGAAGTTTTGCTGTCGCTGAGCAGGAGTTCGCATGCTGTGGCCGCGCATGCCGATCTGCGTATTGAAGTCAGCCTGCGTGGGGTCGGTTCCGAGCTGGTATGCCCCGAATGCCTGCTGAAGCTGATTCGGCACTGCGTCGTAGACCGGGCTATCGGACAGGCTGTTCGGGACGCTCCCGATCCAGCCGGGTGTCGGATTGGCAGCTCCCGGGGGAGTGATCGTCGGTAGACCCGCGAGCAACGCCCCGACCATTCGGTCGTCCTGCATCGCTGCCATGTAGTGATTGGCATTCAATGCAACCAGGTTGCCACTCGCGTCGAGCCCACCCTGGAGCGTCGAGATATTCGGCTCGTGCTGTGTCGACCATTGCAGGTCGTCCCAGCGCATCCACTGGAGCCTCACCGGCTTCTTGACGATCGACGAGATGATCACCGCCTCTTCCTCTGCGCCGGTGCTGCCGCCGTTCGAGCGGCCATAGTGCCCGGATCCTTCGAAGTTGCGGACGATGACGTTGTTCGGTGACGTGTTCATCATCATCGCGATCAACGTCCGGCAGGGCTGTGTCGCCGACAGGTGCGCGTACACCCAGATCGTGCCATCGCTACGGACATCGGCGACAGCGCAGGTCGGCCCGATCGGAGCGTGCTTCGCGTACGGGAACTCGTAGCTTGCGGACAGCGTCTTCGCGGCACTGGCCAGCGCCGTCGACGTATTCCCGCTCTGAACGCCCACACTCGGGGGTGTCCAGTTCCCTTCACGGAGCGTGGAATACAGATTGCCGTTTCCAGGCAGTCCTGACCAGTTCGTCCACTTCGACTTACTGGCGAGAATAGTGGCCGCCTGAATGGCCTGGTACTCCTCGGGGTCGACTACCGCCAGCAGGTTGCCTTTGGAGACGATCTGCGTGTTCGGGAACGACCTCTTGTCCAGCTCGCCGGCCGAGATCAGGCTTGAGCCCAGCGTCGGGGGATGAACGACACGGGCATGAAGCATGCCCGGGAGCCGAACATCGCCGATGTACGTTGCGGCTCCGGAGACGATGCCGGGAATCGTTCGCATCGGGATCGACGTGCCCACGATCTTGTACGCGCTGACCGGCTTCGTCGGAGGAGTGCCCGTGACCGTCTGCCCGAAGAACACGCCTGTCAGCGGTCCTGAGATCGGGATCTTGAGGTCGAGGTCCTGGTTCGCTACGAGCTTGCCGTACGTGATGCTGCCACCACCACCGGAAACAACCCCGTTCGTGACGGTCAGGTTCGCGACCGGCACTCCCAAATGCTCCGATGCCAGAGCGAGGAGTGCTTGATAGACGTACGCGGCGGCGAGCTTGGTGTTCGGCATTCCGCCGCCCATGAAGCCGTAGGAAGCTCCGCCGCCGGGAGTCCGGTCGGTGTCGCCCATGACGACCTGCGTGATCGCGGAGTAGGGAACGTTCAGCTCCTCGGCGGCCATCATCGGTAGGGCAGTACTCGCTGACCCCTGGCCAAGCTCGGTCGGCCCGAACCTCATGGTGATCGTGTTGTCGGGATTGATATCGAACCAGGAGCTCGGCAGGGTCGGGTCGAGCGAGTTCGTCGCCGTATTGAGCTGGACGACATCTGCGGCCTTGGCCACCTTGGCCCCGACTCCGGCGACACTCGCCCCGACGATCAGCGCACCTGTGCCCTTCACGAAGCTGCGGCGGGTCAGCACCGCGCCGAAGATGTCCCACGTACGGGACTCGTTCTGGATCTCTCTCTCAGAGGTCGTCATGACGCTCCCTTCACCATCGTCTTCGCCGCCTCCTGGATCGCTTCGATGATCGCGGTGTAGGTGCCACACCGGCAGAGGTGCCCGTTCATCGCCTGCTTGATCTGCGTCTCCGACGGGTTCTTCGTCGTCGCGAGCAGATCCGCAGCCTGAATCAGCATCCCGTTCTGGCAGTAGCCGCACTGCGGGACCTGTACGTCGATCCAGGCCTGCTGCAGGGGGTGCAGATCCGGAACCGCGGAGCTCGTCCCGCGCTCCTTCGCCCAGAGCCCGGGGAGCCCTTCGAGCGTGGTGACTTCCTTCCCGCTCACTGCGGCCACCGGGGTGACGCACGAGCGGATCTCCTTGCCGTCCAGCAGCACCGAGCAGGCACCGCACTGTGCGAGACCACAGCCGAAGCGGGGCCCGTGCAGGTGCAACTCGTTGTGCAGGACGTACAGGAGCGGTGTGTCGAGGCTGGCGGACACTCCGTGGGAGAGTCCGTTCACCTTGATCTTCAGCTTGCTTGCCATCCTCCAGTTCCCTCCAGTCGCGACTCAAACGTGATTTGGCATGAATCGAACGTGCGAATGGTTCCAAATTATTACGAAACCCTCAGCTGTCAAGCCGCCGTTTGGGTGGGATGACAGATGCCCGTTTCGGTGATACCGTTCTGTAGTTGGAACCGGTCCAGGTTTTCTGAAGCACGAGACGGAGGAGCCTTATGAGCGCGTCAACGGGTCGTTTCTCGCGTGGTGTCGCAGTCGCCGCAGCGCTCACGCTCGCGGTGGTGGCGGCTCCGGTCGCAGGGGCGGCCATCCGGCACACGACTGCGCCAAAGGCCGTAGCCGCGCAGATCACCGTCACGTTCACCGACCGAGCGATGAAGGTCAGCTCGACGACGCCGCAGGCCGGCACGACGACCTTCGTCGTGGTCAATCACGGCAAGAAGGGTCACGTCCTGACGGTGAAAGGCCCGGGCGTGAAGGGCGCGCACACCGCGACCATCGCGGCGGGCAAGCAGGCGAAGCTGACCGTCAAGCTGAAGTCCGGGACCTACATGCTGGCCGACCCCGTCGGCCTCGGCGCCTACGCCGTGCAGTTCGTCGACGTGATCCCGGCGACCTCCGTCTCGAGTGGGGGCGGTGACAGCGTCACCGGCCCGACCGTGACCTTGCCGCCGATGTGCGGCGGCCCCTACACGCCGTAGGCCAATGCGGCGGAGGCAGTGGATCGCCGTCGCCGTCGTGGCGCTCGGCTCTCTCGGTGCGGCGGGGTCGCTCGCGCTCGGCGCGACGAAGCCCAAACCCGCGCCGACTCCGGTCCAGCTCTACCGGACGTACTGCGGCGTCTGCCACGCCTTCGCCCCGGCGGCATCGGCCGGGTTCGGCAGCAGCAAGAAGAGCGGGCTCGGAACCGACGGGGGGCCGAGCTTCAACCAGCTGCGCATCCCGTACGCGTACACGATCCAGGCGATCACCGAGCCCACCGGCGGGCATGAGCGAGTTCGGCTCAAGGTGACGCCGAAGCAGCTCACGAAGATCGCGACGTACCTCGCGGCGGCGACGAAGCAGAATCCGCTGCCGGCGATGCCGACCGACGGGTGATGCGGCGTTCGGTCGCCCTGGCGGCGACGCTCGCGCTCGGGGCGCTTCCCGGTGCGGCGGGCTCGGCGCCGACGCTGCACGTCGTCGCAACGCATCTCGACAACCCGCGCAAGCTCGCGGTCGGCGTCGACGGCTCGGTCTACGTGGCCGAGGGCGGTCACGGCGGACGGACGCTCTGCCTCGGCGCGGCGCCCAACCGCATCTGCGTCGGCTCGACCGGAGCCGTCGTGCGCGTCGCGGCGAACGGGGTCAAGACGAACGTCGTCACCGGCCTGCTCTCGTTCGCCGCGCCCGACGGACAGCGCGCCGAAGGGCCGGCGGAAGCGCGTCCGGCGAAGGACGGCTACGACGTGCTGCTGCAGGACGCCTATGTGAATGCCCAGGGCGCGAACCCGCTTGGGCCGGCGGGCGCATCCGCCGGCAGTCTCGTCTCGACGCCGGCCGGCAAGGCGCGGCCCGCGACCCTCGCGAACCTCGCCGTCTTCGAGGCGCGCCACAATCCCGACCACGGTGTGGGCTCGGGCGCGAAGGCGGGGAACCCGTCGATCGACAGCGACCCGTACGCGTTCACGCCCTACCGCGGCGGCTACGCGATCGTCGACGCCGCCGGCAACGACCTGCTCTGGCTGAAGCCGAACGGGCAGATCGCCGTGCTCGCGGTCTTCCCGGCGCGTCGTCTCGTGCTCAGCCCCGCCCTCCGGGCGAAGCTCGGCGAGCCGACGCTGCTCGTACAGGCCGTGCCGAGCTCCGTCGCGGTCGGGCCCGACGGGGCGCTCTACGTGGGCGAGCTGACGGGCATCCCGTACGCGCCGGGCTTCGCGCGGGTCTGGCGCATCGCGCCGAACGGAGCGCCCACGGTCTACGCGAGCGGGTTCTCGGCGATCTCGGATCTCACCTTCTCCGGCTCGAAGCTGCTCGTGCTCGAGCTCGCGACCGGGGGGATCCTGCACCCCGCCGCCCCCGGTGCCCTTGTCGAGCTGGCTCCCGGCGGGAGACGCACCGTGCTCGCCCGGGCGGGTCTCGTCGAGCCGACGGGGGTCGCCGTCGCGAACGGCCGCATCTACGTGGCGAACTACGGCTCCACGCCTGCCGCCTCGGGTCACGGCGGCGAGCTCGTCAGCTTGCCCTTGCCGTAAGGGTCCATGCCGCCGGTGGCGACCCCCGTGTCACCGCCGGACAGCATTGGAGGGGACAGCTCAAACGTCAGAGCAAAGCGGGCGCTCGGTTGCGGCAGGCGCTACCGGGCTGCCGGGCGACTGGGCGTCCGCTCCGCTGCTGACTATTCCAAAAGACAAGAGCAATTACAAGTTTTGCGTTGTTCGCCGACTCAGAGCGAGGCGATCCACTCGGCGACGGTCGTCACCGTCGCCTGCCGCGGGAAGACCTTCTCGGTGAGCACGCGGTGCACCTCGGGGTCGGTGTCGCCGCAGGCGTCTGCGAGCACGGTGAGGCGGTAGTCGAGATCGGCTGCCTGGCGCAGGGTCGAGAGGACGACGCCGCTCGTCGAGATGCCGGCGAGCACGAGGGTGTCGGCCCCGGCGCCGCGCAGGAGCACGTCGAGGTCGCTGCCGCTGAAGGCGCTGACGCGCCGCTTGACGACGATCGGCTCGTCGGGCCGCGGCGCGAAGGCGTCGTGCACCTGCGTGCCGGGGCTCTCCTGCGTGAACGCGTCTCCTGCCTGCGCGAGCGCGGAGAAGGAGAGGTTGCTCGCGGCGGTCTCCGGGTAGCCGGGCCGGAAGGCGACTCTCACGAACATCACCGGGATCTCCTTCGCGCGCGCGGCCTCGACGGCGCGAACTGCCGTGTCGAGCACGGGCGATCCCTCGACGCGCTCGAGGATGCCGTTCTGGAAGTCCATGACGAGCAGGACGGGGCGGGGCTCGGGCATCTCGTTCTCCTTGATCATCAGTTTGAACTGTTCAGTGTAGACTTACCATATGCCGACGAGGACAGATCAAGCCGGGCGGTCGGCGCTGCAGGCCTCCCTCGACGTGCGTGTGGTCTTCAGCCGCCTGAGGCGCCGGCTTCTGGCCGTCACGGACGCCGACGACCTGAGCCCGTCGCAGGCATCCGTGCTCCGACGGCTCGGCAAGGGTGAGGTCTCGACCGCGAGCGCCCTCGCCCTCGCGGAGGAGGTGAAGCCTCAGTCGATCGGGGTGACGCTCGCAGGGCTCGAGCAGCTGAAGCTGATCTCCCGGACGCCCGACCCGACGGACGGTCGCAGGCAGATCGTCGAGATCACGGCCACGGGCCGCGAACGGGTAGAGGGGGCGCGGCAGGCGCTCGAGGAGTGGCTCGCCACCTCGCTCCAGGAGCAGTTCAGCGAGGACGAGCGGCAGACGATCATCGCTGCGATGGCGCTGCTCGAACGGCTGGTCGGCTGACCTCCACGCCTGCCCACGCGTTCGATCGGCGCCTGCTCGCGCCGATGATGCTCGGCGCGATCCTCAACCCGATCAACACGTCGATCATCGCGGTGGCGCTGGTGCCGATCGGGACGGCGTTCGGCGCGCCGGCCTCGCAGACGGCGTGGCTGATCTCGGCGCTCTACGTGGCGACCGCGATCGGGCAGCCGCTCGCAGGCAGGCTCGTCGACACCTTCGGACCGAAGCGCCTGTTCCTCGCCGGCGCCTGCCTGACGGGCATCGCCGGCGTCGTCGGCGCGCTCGCGCCCGACCTCTGGGTGCTCGTGGGTGCGCGCGTGATCCTCGGCTTCGGCACCTGCGCCGGCTATCCGGCCGCGATGTACCTGATCCGCAGCGAGGCCGACCGTACGGGCATGAAGAGCCCGGCCGGCATTCTCACGATCCTCGCGGTCACGACCCAGACCGTTGCGGTGATCGGCCCGACGCTCGGGGGAATCCTCGTCGACGTCGGCGGCTGGCGCAGCACGCTCGCGATCAACGTCCCGCTGGGGCTCGCGAGCCTCGCCCTGGGGTGGATCTTCCTGCCCGCAAGCTCCGGCTCGGAGCCCGGCGGCCTGCGCCGGATCGACTGGCCCGGCGTCGTCCTCTTCGCCGGCGCGCTCGTCGCCCTGCTCCTCTTCCTGATGCATCCGCGCGTGCCGCTCCTCTGGCTGTTCGCGCTCGCGGTGGCTGCCGCCGTCGGGTTCGCACGGCGCGAGCTGCGCTGTGCCGACCCGTTCATCGACGTCCGCGTCTTCGCCGGAAACGTGCCGCTCCTCGCCACGTACGCCCGGAGCCTCGTCGCGTACACGGTCTCCTACGCGTTCATCTACGGCTACACCCAGTGGCTCGAGGATGGGCGCGGGTTGAGCGCCTCGGTGGCCGGGCTGATCCTGCTCCCGACCTTTGGTATCGCGATCGTCGTCTCGACCCTCACGGGTCGCCGCGCCGAGGTCAAGGGCAAGCTCGTGATCGGCGCGGCGATCCAGCTGATCGCCTGCTCGCTCCTCTTCGCCGTCGACGGACACGCGCCGATCTGGCTCCTCGTGGCGGTCACCGCGACGCTCGGCGTGCCGCAGGGGCTGATCAGCCTCGCGATCCAGAACGCGCTCTACCACCAGGCCCATCCGGAGCGGATGGGCGCGTCGTCGGGCCTGCTCCGCACCTTCGCCTACCTCGGGGCGATCAGCGCCTCGACGGCGGCCGGCTTCTTCTTCGGCGAGCGCGCGACGACGGCGGGCCTACACCACCTCGCCCTGTTCATGCTCGGTGCCGCGGCGATCTTCTTCGTGATCACGGTCGTCGACCGCTCGCTCGCCCGGATCGGGCCCGAGCCCGTCTCTGCCTAGGCGGAGCCGTACTCGGCCTGGAGCACGTCGAAGCGCCAGACCTCGCTCTCGCCGTTCACCGGCCCGCGCTCGGCGTGCTGGGAGTGCGCGGCGGAGAACTGCTGCGACTGCATCCACGCCTTGAAGTCGTCCTCGGTCGCCCAGCGGGTGTAGACGAGGTAGCGCCCGTCGCCGATCGGCTTCAGCAGCTCGAACGCCTCGAAGCCGGGCGACTGCGAGACCTTGCCGGCCCGCTTCGCGAACCGCTCCTCGAAGTCGGCGCTCGCGTCGCCCTGGACGGTGACGGCGTTGATCACGACGAAGGACATGGCTCAAGCCTACGTGTGCCGCGGATGGGCCGGGCAGGGTTCGAACCTGCGACCTTGGGATTAAAAGTCCCCTGCTCTACCGACTGAGCTACCGGCCCGCGATACTGCTCGGGTGGGCAAAGGGTACGCGGAAGGCTCGGCCGTCGAGGAGCGGCTCGCCGCGCTCGAACGGGGTGACGACGCCAGGGGGACGGCGGATGCGGGACGCGCAGCCGTCTACGGCTCGACCGAGGCAGACCCCGAGCGGCACTTCCTCGGCTGGGCCGACGAGCTCGATGCCGAGGGGCTCTTCGCCTCAGGCGAGGCCTGGGGGATCCAGGTCGTCCACCGTCCCACCGCCTAGCGCCTCTGCCCACTGGTCGACGAGCGCCGCGACGTGGCGGCGTTGGGTGTCCGAGAACGCGAACTGCGCGACGATCCGCCGCGCCTCCGCCGCATCGCCCTGCTCGATCGCTGCTTCGAGCCGCTCGCGCAAGGGCTCGGCCTGGCGCAGCTGCCGGCGCAGCCAGCGGAGCAGGCCGACCTGGGCAGCCCGGTCTACAGGGTCAGCAGCCACTGGCGCTCTCTCGCCTCCTCGACGAAGCCGCAGCGCTCGTAGAGCCGCTGCGCGCCGGTCGGATTGGCGACGTCGACCTTCAGGCCGACGCGAGTGAGGCCACGCCGCTTGAACTCGGTGAGCCCCTCGTGGACGAGGGCGGCACCGAGACCGCGTCCTCGCTCTGCCTCCACGACTGCGAGATCCTTGAGCCAGCCGCTCGTCCAGTGGAGCGCGCAGCCGACGAGCGCGCCGTCGCGCTCCGCGAGCCAGACGAGCGACGGGTCGTACTCCTCGTCGCCGAGTAGCCAGCTCGTCCACTCCTCGAGGGGCCGTACGACGTAGCTCGCGTCCCATGCGTAGGCGCCGGCGAGCAGCGCCTGCACGGTCGGCGCGTCGGCCGGCTCGAAGGTGCGCACGACAACGCCGTCGGGCCATTCCGACGGCGGAATCGGAGTCGAGAGCGCCCGGCCCATCGCGATCGTCTCGTGCTGGAGGCGAAAGCCATGGCGCGCGACGAAGCCCTCGAGGGTCGCATCGCCGGGAATGGTCGTGAGGCCCAGGTGGGCGTCCCCACGCTCGCGGGCCCGAGCGGCAAGTCGCGCGAACATGCGGTCAGCGAGCGCCGGATCCCCCGTGACAAGCGCGACGTCGTGGGCGGGAGTCAGCGCGCCGTAGCCGACCAGCACGCCGGCCGCATCCGCGAGCACGGTGTCGCGCTCGAGCTCGAATGCCGGTGACTCCCAGCTGCGGCGCAGGAACGCGGCCCACTGCCCGCCGATGCCCGTCGCGCGACGGTTGCGGGTCGCGACCAGATCGGCGATTCGCTCGAGGTCGTCCGGCCGTGCGGCGCGCAGTTCCACTCCGGGATTGTCGCGACCGCGCCGGTACGCTGCGCCTCAGGCCCCCATCGTCTAGTGGCCTAGGACTCCGGCCTTTCACGCCGGCAGCACGGGTTCGAATCCCGTTGGGGGTATTACGGCTCGGGACTGGCACGCCTCGTCCGCTCCCGCTAGGCTCCGCTGCATTCAGCCTGCGGCTGGCGGGCGCGGTTCGAGGGAGACAGGGGCAATGCGGGCGAAGAAACCGTTCCGGGGACGGAGTGGACTGCGTACAGGCGCGGTCGCGTTGGCGATCGCAGTCGCCGTCGTGCTGGCGCCTGTCTCGGGCGCCGACGTCAGCGGCGTGACCGTCTCGGCCAGCTCGACGGTGCCGGGGAACGTCGCCGCGACGTGGACCTTCCAGCTCACGACGACCGTGCCGCTCACGAGCGGCGACGACGTGACGATCACGTTCCCGAGCGGGATCGACGTCTCCGGCGCGAACGGCGCCACACTCGGCGGCGCCTTCGCCGGAACCTGCGCGATGACGCCGACCCCGACGAGCGGACAGACGGTGGAAGTCGTTCTGGTAGCGGGCTGCACGCTGCCGGCCTCGGCGCCCGCGACGATCGCGCTGGGCGGAATCAACCCGACCGCCGGTACCTATCCCACGAGCGGCTTCCAGATCGCCACGACGGAAGAGACGACGCCGGTTGCCGCGACGGGCAGCGACATCGTGATCACCGGCGGCGGCGGTGGTGGCGGTGGTGGCGGTGGTGGTGGCTCGACCGCGGTCACGGGCGTCACCTTCTCGGGCTCGGCGACGACTGCGGGAGCGAGCAGCACCTGGACGGTCGGCTTCACGAGCTCGGCATCCGGCGCGCTGTTCGGCGGCGTCGGCAACGGCTACCTCGACGTCACCCTCCCGGCGGGCTTCACGGTGCCGTCGCCGAGCGTGAGCACGATGTTCGCAACAGGCTTCCTGGGGACATGTCCCGGCGTCCCCGGGCTCGTCGGCGGCCAGACGATCGAGATCGACCTCCCCACCGGTTGCGGGCTCGCGCCTTCGACTGCGGCAACCGTCACGATCGACGGTCTCACGAATCCGGTCACCGCGAACAGCTACGGCGGCGCCACGATCGCCACGTCGGCCGACGCGACTGCGGTCTCTCCCACGAGCGGGATCACGATCACGCCGAGCGTTCCGACGCCGACGGTCACGTCGGTCACCCGCTACGGCCCGGCCTCGACCGCGGCCAACGTGATGCTGACGGGAACGAGCTTCGGCGCGCAGACGTCGGACATCACGTCCGTGACCTACGGCGCGTCCGGCACGGGCAGCACGTGCTCGAACGTCGTCTGGGCGAGCGCGACGGCGCTGACGTGCACGGTCGGAGCCGACGTCGCCCCGGGAACGAGCGTGGTCTTCATCGTCACGGTCGAGGGCGTGGCCTCGGCGGCCTCGACGGCCTCGTACACCGGCGTCGCGGTGCCGAACGTGACGGCCGTCGCGCCCGGCCAGACGTCGACGGGCAGCCCCGTGACGATCACGGTCGTCGGCCAGAATTTCGGCGCGACCGGCGGTCATCTCTCGGGCGTGACCTTTGGCCCGACGGGGAGCGGCGGCGTCTGCGCGAGCCTGGTTTGGATCAGCTCGACGGCCATCACGTGCGTGATCTCGACGGACATCGGCGTCGGTAACGAGGTGCGGTTCATCGTCATGGTCGACGGCGTCTCGTCGGCCGCGTAGTCGGCGACGTTCAAAAGGATCCAGCGCACCTGCGATCCGGGCAGCTTCCTCGTCGGAGACGACTGCATCGCCGTTGCGGCCGGGTACTACTTCGACGGCTCGGCCGCGAAGCCGTGCCCCGCCGGTACGTTCTCGCCGGCCGCGGGCGTGACTGCCTGCACGGCCGTTCCCACGGGTACGTTCTCGCTCGCCGGCGCGGCGCAGGCGACACCGTGCGCGGCGGGAAGCTACGCCGACGTGACCGGGCTCGCGTCCTGCAAGGCGGCGCCGCCGGGGAGCTACGTCGCGACCGCCGGCCAGACGCGGGCGACCGTGTGCTCGGCGGGAACGTATGCCGACGGCTCGGGCCTGACGGCATGCAAGCCGGCGCCGAAGGGCACCTTCGTCTCGGGTTCCGGCAAGTCGGCGGCGACGAATTGCAGCCCGGGGTCGTACGCGGCTGGCACCGGGGCTACGGCGTGCGAGAGTGCGCCGTCGGGGACGTATGTCGCACTGGCCGGGCAGTCAGCGGCGACGCCGTGCGCCGCAAGGTCGTTCTCGGACGGAGGAGGGACGATTGTCTGCAAGCTCGCAACTCCCGGCAGCTACGTCCCGGCGGCAGGGGCGGGGGGCGCGTTCTTCTGCCACTCGGGGTCCTATACCGACGCCAAGGGGCAGACGGCCTGCACGCTCGCGTCGAAAGGAACCCACGTTCCGGACGAGGACCTTGCGTTGGCGATGCCGTGCGCCGTGGGGACGTACGCGGACGTGACGGGCCTCAAGGCGTGCAAGGTCGCCCCGAAGGGAACGTATGTCGCTGCCAAGGGAGCCTCGTCGGCCATCGATTGCGGCCCGGGGACGTTCGCTTCAGCCATGGGATCGTTCTCCTGCAGCCCGGCGCGCGTCGACCACTTTGTGAGCAGCTCGGGCGCGACGATCGACGTAGCGTGTCCGTCCGGGAAGAGCACGAACGGCACGACCGGCGCGACGCAGTGCGTGAAGCCTGTCGCGCTCGCGGGTCCCACGGCGAGCGCCAAGGCCGGCACGCAGCAGGCCACCACGAC
>CAIYXH010000126.1 GCA_903930195.1 uncultured Actinomycetes bacterium
CGGGGCTCCGCGCCTTCGACTGCCGGAACTCGGCGACCACGGGCTCCTCGAGGTGGCCGTGAAGCGCCATCACGGCGGTGGGGACGGTCATCCAGCCGTTCCGCTCGCGCTCGGCCCAGACGGCGAAGGCGACCTTCCCGCCGGGACGCAGCACGCGGCGGAGCTCGCCGAGCGCCGGCGGCGGGCTCCCGCCCAGGATGTAGCCGTAGCGGCAGAGGGCGCCGTCGATGCTCGCGTCGGGCAGGTCGATCGCGGCGACGTCCAGCTGCCGGAACTCGACGCCCGGCACGTCCCAACGCTCGGCGAGCCGCCGGGCCGTGTCGAGCATCTCCTCGGAGCGGTCGCTCGTGATCAGCCTGCCGCCGGGCGCAAGGCGCGAAGCGGCGAGAAAGCCGGTCTCACCGGTGCCTGCGGAGAAGTCGACGATCGTCTGCCCCGGCTGCGGGTCGAGCCGGTCGACGAGCCACTCGCTGACGTGCTTCGTCGACCGCCAGAGGAGCTCCCGATTGCGCTCCCAGCTCGCTGCGAGGTCGTCCCAGCCGCCGGAGGCGTCGCTCACAACGCTGCGAGCTCTGCGAGCTGGGCGTCGGTCGGTGCCCAGCCACCCGCCGCAGCGTTCGCGCGCACCTGCTCGGGCGAGGTCGCCCCCGCGATCACCGAGCAGACGGCCGGCATCGCCGCGAGGCCGCCGATCGCGACGTCGAGCAGCGTGACGCCGTGCTCACCGGCCCAGCGTTCCATTGCTTCGATCCGGTCCCAGGCCGCATCGGGGACGCCGTCCTCGCGGGGCAGTCTGACGCCGCGCTCCGCGAGACGCGTGCCCGCCGGAGCTTCGCCGCCGCGGCGCACCTTGCCGGTGAGCAGGCCGCTCGCGAGCGGGAGGTACGGGATCAGCCCCCAGCCGAGCTCGAGGCAGGCCGGGACGACATCCGCCTCGGCGCTGCGCGCGAGCCAGGAGTACTCGTTCTGCACGGAGACAGGCCGTGCGAGACCACCGGCGGAAGCGGCCGCATCGGCCTCGCGCATCATCGCGGCGGTGAAGTTCGAGACGCCGACGAAGCGCACCTTGCCCTCGTCGACGAGCTCGTTCATCGCGCCGAGGGTCTCCTCGATCGGCGTGACGCCGTCGGGGCGGTGGTACTGGTAGAGGTCGACGTGGTCGGTGCGGAGCTTCGTCAGTGACCGCTCGATCGCCTCGCGCACGTACGCGCGCGTCCCGCGCGCGACGGAGTTGTCGTCGAGGCCCGCCCCCCAGCCGAACTTCGTCGCGAGCAGCACCTGGTCGCGGCGGCCGTCGAGCGCGCGGCCCATGAACTCCTCGCTCAAGCCGCCGCCGTAGCTCTCGGCCGTGTCGAGGAAGGTCACACCGGCGTCGATCGCGGCGTCGAGGACGGCGCGCGTCTGCTCCTCGTCGATCCGCCAGCCGAAGTTGTTGCAGCCGAGGCCGACCGCGGGAACGGTCAGGGTCGAGGTACCGACGGGGCGTTCGCGCACGACCGTCACGCTAGCGGCTGCCAGGTGTCCGCGAGCACGCGGAGCCAGTTGCCGTGCGTGAGCTTGTCGACCGTCGCGTCGTCGTGCCCCGCAGCGCGAATCGCGGTGACAAGGCGCGGAAGCCCACCGATGCTGCCGAGCTCGTCGGGGATCGTGGCCCCGTCGAAGTCGGAGCCGAGGGCGACGTGATCGGCCCCCATGCGCGCGACGAGGTAGTCGACGTGGCGCACGATCTCGGCCAGCGGCGTCTCCGGGCTCCCGCCTCCGTCCTCGCGCAGGAAGCCGACGGAGAAGTTGACGCCCACGACGCCGTTGGTCGCTGCTACCGCATCGAGCTGCGCGTCGGTCAGGTTGCGGCTCGACGGCGAGAGCGCGTGCGCGTTCGAGTGCGTCGCGACGAGCGGGGCCCGCGAGAGCCGGGCGACGTCCCAGAAGCCCGCCTCGTTCAGGTGCGAGAGGTCGACGAGGATCCCGAGCCGGTTGCAGGCGCGCACGAGCGCGCGGCCCGCGTCCGTGAGCCCGGGGCCCGTGTCGGGCGATGACGGGAACGCGAACGGCACGCCCTCCGCGAAGGCATTCGGCCGCGACCAGACAAGGCCGAGCGAGCGCAGCCCGCGCTCGTACCACGCCTCGAGATTCGCGAGGTCGGGCGCGATCGGCTCGGCGCCCTCGATGTGCATGATCGCCGTGACGCGACCGGGGACGAAGTCGTCGACGCTGCGTGCGATCGTGACCCCGTCGAGCCCCTCGAGCACGGCGGCGAGCTCCTCGGCGATCGGGCTCGCCTCGGCGTACGGGATCTCCGGCGGCAGCGGCAGCCGGTAGGGCGCGTCGGGCTCCTCGAACGAGATCACCGACGGGACGTAGAGCGCGAAGAACCCTCCGGCGAACCCCGAAGCGGCCGCCTCGCCGAGCAGAACGTGACGCGGCTCGGTGCCGCGCCAGAGGTGCAGAACGAGGTCGTTGTGGCCGTCGAGGATCATCGGCGCATCGTACGGCCGAATGTGAGACCCTTCCCGCGGTGTCCGGCGTGCAGGCGCAGGTGCGGGTGGTCGTGGCGGAGGATGACGATCCTCTCGCGGAGCTCATCCGGTCGGTCCTGGAGGACGACGGGCGCTTCGACGTACGCGGAGTCGCGCACACGGGCGACGAGGCCGTCGCGCTCGTCGGCGAGACCCACCCGGATGTCGTCCTGATGGACATCGCCATGCCCTCGTGCGACGGGATCGAGGCGACGCGGATGATCCACGAGCTGAACCCGGTGCAGCACGTCGTGATCTACACCGGCTCCGACGACTGGGAGAACCTCGCACGGGTCGAAGACGCCGGCGCGGTCGGCTTCCTGCACAAGGATGCGGTGCCCACCGACGAGCTTGCCGACGCCCTCTACGTGCTCCACACGAATTACGAGCACCACGTGCCCGACCCCGACTGAGCTACCTTTTTCGTCGATGAGCGACCACCAGCACGAGCACGTCCACGGGCCGGACTGCAACCACGACCACGAGCACGACCACGCGGACGCCGCGGAGCCGAGCCAGGCCTCACGCGACGCGGCGACGTGGTTCTCCGCCTCGGACACGCTCACCTGCCCCGCCTGCAACGAACCGCAGGCGATCCGGCTCGGCGGCGGCGTCTTCTGCCGCGCCTGCGGCGCCGTCACGCCCGGCGTCTGATCCGGCGCCCGGCAGGGATACCCTGAGCGTGTGAGCGACCACGCGCATCACCACCACGGGCCCGGCCACAGCCATGCGGTCGCCGAAGACGCGGACACGCGGCGGCTCGCGACCGGGCTCGGCCTGATTGCCGCGTTCATGGTCGTCGAGGTCGTGGCGGGGATCCTCGCCCACTCGATCGTGCTGCTCTCCGACGCGGCGCACATGCTGACCGACGCCGGCGCGCTGCTCCTCTCGATCGTCGTGATCCGCCTCGCGCGCCGTCCTGCCGAGGGGAACCTCACGTTCGGCCTGCGGCGCCTCGACATCCTCTCGGCGCAGGCAAACGGCGCGACGCTCCTCGTGCTCGCGGGACTGATCGTCTACGGGGCTGTCACCCACCTCGTCTCGCCGCCCGCGACCGGCGGGCTCACGGTGCTGCTCGTCGCGCTCGCGGGCGTCGCCGTGAACGTGCTCGCGACGAGGGAGCTCGCCCGGGCAAACCGCGAGTCGATGAATGTCGAAGGCGCGTTCCAGCACCTTCTCACCGACCTCTACGCCTTCGCGGCGACCGCCGTGGCCGGGCTCGTGATCGTCCTCACCGGGTTCGCGCGCGCCGATGCGATCGCGGCGCTCCTCGTCGCCGCGCTGATGCTGCGCGCCGCCGTCGGCCTGCTGCGGACGTCAGGGCGTGTGCTGCTCGAGATCGCCCCGGAACGGATGGACGTGGAAGAGGTCGGCCGCGCACTGGCGGTGCACCAGCACGTCGTCGAGGTACACGACCTGCACGTCTGGGAGATCAGCTCCGGCTTTCCTGCGCTCTCCGCCCACGTTCTCGTGACCGAGGAAGCCGACTGCCACGAGATCCGGCGCGAGCTCGAGAGCCTGCTGCACGAGCGGTTCGAGATCGAGCACACGACGCTCCAGCTCGATCACGCGCACGAACGGCTGCTGCAGATCGGCGACGGCGCGGCACACAGCCACCACGGATGAGGCCGGCGCTCGCCGCTCTCGCGGTCGCCGTCGCGACGGTCTGTCTCCCTGCGGTGGCGGGAGCGGACGAGCCGGGCTTCGTCACCCCGCCGACGTTCGCGCGGGCGAAGGCGCTCGAGCCTGCCGCGAGCTACGTCGCCGGCAAGCCCGCGCAGGTGTGGTGCACGAAGACCTATGCGAGCTGGAACAGCTTCGTCCGCCAGGTGTTCGGCGTCTCCGAGCCCGGCGCGAACGGCATGGCTCTCCCGGGAGGCGCGGCGCTCTACATCGCCCCCGACGAGTGCAACAACCTGCTCTTCGCCGTACAGGCGGACCCGCAGGACGCGAACGCCGCGGTCAAGGCGCTCGCCGGGCCGATCGAGACGCTCACCCACGAGGCGATCCACCTGCGCGGCGAGAGCGACGAGGGGATCACGGACTGCGACGCGATGCACGAGATGCCGGGCGTCGCCGTCCGCCACTTCCACATCACCCCCGGCAAGCATCTGCGTGCGCTGATGGCTGCCGCCTGGATCTATCACCGGCAGAGCCCGGCGGCCTACACCGCCGTCTGCTGACGGGCCTTCCGCCGGAAAAGACCCCGGTGCGGGCCTTTCCCGGTCTGCCCGGGCTCAGGCCGCGGCCGGCCGCTCGGCGAGGATCCCCTTGCCGAGGGCCCAGTTCGCCGCTTCGGTGCGATTCGAAATCCCGAGCTTGCGAAAGATGCTCGTGAGGTGGAACTTCACCGTCTGCACCGTGACCCACAGCTCGGCGGCGATCGCCTTGTTGCTGAGCCCGCGCGAGACGGCCTTGACGATCTCGATCTCGCGCTCGGTGAGTCCCGCTGACTTCGCGGCGGTGTCCTCGGTCATCGCCGGGAGCCCGAGCGCATGGAAGGCGGTGCCCTCGACTGCCTGGCGGATCGCCGAGCCGAGATCGAGCGGGTTGATGGTCTTGAGGATGTAGCCGGCTGCGCCATGTCTGAAGGCGGCCTGGATCTGATCGGGGTCGGACGACATCGAGCACATGACGACCTTCACCTCGGGATGCTCGGCACGGATGCGCTGAAGCAAGGTGAGCCCGTCGACGCCGGGCATGCGGAGATCGAGGAGCACGATCTCCGGCGCGCGTCGGCCGACGAGCGGCATGACTTCCGGACCGGTGCGCGCCTCGCCGACGACCTCGAAGTCACGGTCGTCCTCGAGGGCCTGCCTGACCCCGGCGAGCATCAGGCCGTGATCGTCGGCGATCAGGATCTTCACGTCGCCCCCCGATGGGATGGGCTGAAGACGACCGAAGTCATCTGGAACATGGGGTTCACGATTGTCACGCTTGCTCTCTCCGCCGCAGGCGGGATTCGAAGATCGAAGGGAGATCTGGACGTGAGCTGCGACGTCTGAGACAAGCGTGGCGCCGCGTGGTGTGTTTCCGGTGTGTTCCGAGCCTCTGAACCGGGGTCCGGTCGTGATGTCACCCATCGACGACAGTAACCACACCCGGAGCCCCCGCCGATTCGGGTGCGTCAAGCGCGTCGTGAAGCCCTGGCTTCCGCAGCGGTGTTGATTTGGGTCAGGCGAGCCGCGCGTCGCGCAGGAGCTCGTAGGTCACGCCGCCGATCGCGGCGCCGACCATCGGCGCGAGGAGGTAGATCCAGACCGCGTGGAGATCGCCCGAGACGAGCGCCGGGGCGAGCGAGCGGACCGGGTTCATCGATGCCCCTGTGATCGGACCGCCGAAGAGCGCCTCGAGGGCGATCGTTCCGCCCACGGCGAGCGCCGCCGCTTCTCCCACCTCTCGCGTACCGGTTGCCACCGCGAGCACGACCAGCATCAGCACGGCGCTGAGCACAAGCTCCCAGACGAACGACTGCGCCTCCGAGCCGGAGGGCAGCGTCGCGCCCAGGTGCGCCACGTCACCGAGGGAGACGCGCAAGAGTGCCGCAGCCGCGATGCCACCGGCGAGCTGCGCCGCCCAGTAGGCCACGAGGCGCGACCACGAGAAGTGGCGCGTGAGCGCGAAGGCGAGCGTCACGGCCGCGTTGAGATGCGCACCCGAGATCGGGCCGACGGCGTAGATCATCGCCATCACGACAAGGCCGAAGGTGAGGGCGACGCCCACGTGGCCGAGCTGATGTGTCTTCGCGTCGACCATGATCGCGCCGCAGCCGGCGAAGACGAGCACGAACGTCCCGACCGCCTCCGCGACGAGTGCCCGAACGAGCGGCGCCGAGACCCGCTCTATGGCGCGAGCTCCGCCATGAGCGCGCGCACGCGCGCGTCGATCTCGTCGCGGATCTTCCGCACCGTGTCGAGATCCTGACCCGCGGGGTCGTCGAGCTTCCAATCCTCGTAGCGCTTCCCTGGGAAGATCGGGCAGGCATCGCCGCAGCCCATTGTCACCACGACATCGGCGGCCTCGACCGCCTGGCCGGTCAGCGGCTTCGGGAACTCGTACGCGAGGTCGACCCCGACTTCGGCCATCACTGCGACCGCCATCGGGTTGACCTGGTCGGCGGGCGCGCTGCCGGCGGAGCGCACGAGAATGCGCCCCTCCGAGTGCAGCCTCAGGAGCCCGGCTGCCATCTGGCTGCGCCCGGCGTTGTGGACGCAGACGAAGAGCACCTCCGGCCGCTTCTCGGTCATGCGGAGGTCTCGAAGACCGCGCGGAGCTGCTCGAGCGCGTCGGGGACGAGCCGGTAGTGGGCCCAGGTGCCGCGCCGCTCGGACTCGACGAGACCGGCGTCCCGCAGCTGCTTGAGGTGATGCGAGATCGTTGGCTGGGAGAGCTCGAAGGCGTCGGTGAGCTCGCAGACGCAGACGGACTCGGCGCCGCTCAGGCGATGGACGATGGCGATGCGCGTCGGATCCGCGAGGGCCTTGAACACGCGCGCGAGCCGCGCCGCCTCGTCCGGCGCCAGGGTGGCGGACGTCGAGCGGCAGCAGATCGAGGTGGGAGCAGCGATCGTCTGCATCGACGGTCATCAATATACTGACCGTCGGACAAGAGTGCGAAAAGAGCCCCCATTCCCGGGTCTTTCGCAGAGCGGATGAAGCGACTCGAACCCGCTCGCCGACCGGCTCGGCGGCCGTATGACCGGCGACCGCGCTACTCGAGATGACGAAGCTCCTCGGGAAGACGCCGGCCGACGCGAAGGCCGTCGACACGGCCTCCACGCAGGTGGTCGGAGCGATGTCCGAGTTCACGGAACTCGCTCATGACCTGATCGTTGCGAAGCGCAGATGGTGGAGGGCGTTCAGCGGTCGCGTCGCGTGTTTCAAGCCCCGCCGCAGCAATTAGTCGTGACGCCCACGCCTGGAGCGCCGTTGACGCGCGTCGCGTCGGAGTCGCTCGTCGTGGTGGCGCGCGCGGAGCTCCGATGCGGCTCGCCGTCGCGTGCTCGCGTCGCGCCACCGCTGCCAGCGCGGCGCAAATACGCTGGCGGCGGGGATCAGAATCGCGAAGCCGACGATCATGATCACGGCGTGCCACGAGAGGGATGTGAGACTCACGCGCCGATCCTAGGGCGTCAGCACGCTGCTCACGCGCGTTCGACGGCCCTCCGCCATTCCTCCGCGACGGCGACGAAGCGCCGCGACCGTCTGACCGGCGCGCATCTAAAGCGATGCGACGCAACACTCGATGGGGCACGAACGGGGCACTGGCGAGCTTTTGGAGATGCCGGTCGCCGACCCGCTCGCGGCCTAGGGACCGCAAAAAAGCCCCGTTTCCGGGGCTTTCCTGAGAGCGGATGAAGGGACTCGAACCCTCGGCCTTCTCCATGGCAAGGAGACGCTCTAGCCAACTGAGCTACATCCGCGCGCGGCTCACTATAGCCGGGACTCGCGGTCAGGCCCGGTCGAGTGCCTCGTTGACGAGCTTGTCGGCGAGCTCGTTGTGCGCCCGGCGGACGTGGCGGTAGGCGACGTGGCCGACACGGGAGGCGAGGCGGCCGGCTTCGGCGTGCAGGCTCTGGAGCGTCTCGTTCTTGACGCGGTACTCCCCGCGCATCTGCTTGACCATCAGCTCGGAGTCCGAGACGACCTCGACATCCGAGAGCCCGAGCTCGGCCGCGCGGGCGAGGCCGGCGATGAGGCCGCTGTACTCCGCGACGTTGTTCGTCGTCTCGCCGATCGCGTGGCCCTCGGCCGCGAGCACGCTGCCGTCCTCGGCCTCGAGGACGAAGCCGTAGGCGGCCGGCCCCGGGTTGCCGCGGGCGCCGCCGTCGGTGAAGAGCTTGGTGCTCACAGGAGCGCCGTCACGTCGAACGCCGGCTCCTCGTAGGGATGCGCCTGGCGCAGCGCCGCGACCACGGCTTCGTGGCTCTCGGCCGGGAAGATCGTCTCGAGCCGCAGCTCAGGGACGCGCTCCTCGACGCCGATCTCCCCCACGGCCGGGTTCGCGCCGGGCAGCGCGCGGAACGTCCCGGTGCCCTCCGTGAACCACGAGCAGCGGTCGTAGGCGCCGAATTGGCCTGCACCCGCGGCGAACACGGCTTCGCGCACGACGTCGAGCGAATCCGGCGGCACGAAGACGACAAGCTTGCGGAGCACCCGGCGAGCCTACCGGCAGCAGGCTCACAGAAATCTCCCAGCCCCCGGGCCGGCTCGTCACAGACGGCTCACAGGAACTAGGGTGAGCATGGGGTCATGACAACGACTGGCACCGCACGCGGGAAGATCCTCGTCGTCGACGACGAGCCGGGCATCGTCGACGCGGTCTCCACCGCCCTCCGCTACGAGGGCTACGACGTGCTCGCGAGCACGAACGGGCGCGACGCGCTCACCACGGCAGCCACCTTCGAGCCCGACCTGATCGTGCTCGACTGGATGCTCCCCGACATCGAAGGGATCGAGGTCAGCCGGCGGCTGCGCGAGCGCGGCTTCTCGACCGGGATCCTCTTCCTGACGGCCCGCGATGAGATCGAGAACAAGCTGCAGGCCCTGCGGACGGGCGGCGACGACTACGTCACGAAGCCGTTCAGCCTCGCCGAGATCGTCGCACGCGTCGAGGCGATCCTCCGCCGCACCGGCGCCGACCTCCCCGGCGACGTGCTCCGCTTCTCGGATCTCGTCCTCGACGAGACCCGGCACGAGGTCACGCGCGCCGACACGCTCGTCGAGCTCACCGCGACCGAGTTCAACCTGCTCCGCTACCTGATGCTGAACCCGCGGCGAGTGCTCTCGGAGGGGCAGATCCTGCAGAACGTCTGGCACTACGACTTCGGCGGGAACATGAACGTCGTCGAGACCTACGTGAGCTATCTCCGCCGCAAGCTCGACGCGCTCGGGCCGCCGCTGATCAAGACGGTGCGCCAGGCCGGCTACATGCTCGACAGCGACGGCTGAAGTGAACCGGCTCTCCCTGCGCGTCCGGCTCGTGCTGGGCGTCGTCGCGCTCTCGGCCGCAGGGCTCGTGGTTGCCGACGTC
>CAIYXH010000127.1 GCA_903930195.1 uncultured Actinomycetes bacterium
ATTCACCGGGGAGCGCAAGGCCTCCAGGGCGGCCGTCGAGTCAGCCTGCGAGCACGTCGGCCCGGCAAAGGCCCGTGGCTATGATCGGAGCGCGCCGAAGTGGCGGAACTGGCAGACGCACCGGACTCAAAATCCGGCGTCCCTCGGGACGTGTGGGTTCGATTCCCACCTTCGGCACTCGACCTACAGCTCGGCCAACGGGAAGCTTCGATGCCGTCGCGGGGGCACCAGGAAGTTCTGGCGGTGCGTCGTGCTCAGGATCGAGTTGAAGCCCTGCGCGCGGTCGCGCGCGTCGAGGTGGATCGTGCCGTCGGGCATGACGCCGTCCATCGCGAGCCGGTTGCGGTGGAAGTCGTCGCTCGACGGGTTGAACGAGACGAAGTGGATGCCGGCGACGGCGCCGGTCTGGATCTGCTCGAAGTCGTCCGAGTAGTGGAACGGGTTGTCGAGCGTGTTGAAGTCGGCGCGCATCGGGATCGCAGCGCCCTTCGGGTAGCGCGTGCCGTCGGGGCCGACGACATCCGCCTGGAGGCGCGAGGTCGTCTGGATCGGGCCGCTGTGGCCGATGCGGCCGCTCTCGTGGTACTGCCGCTTCACGGCAGCGACGGTCGAGACCTCCTTCGGGCCCATCGCGACGGCCTGCACGTCGGCCTTCACCTGGAGCCCGGGACGGAAGGCCGACGAGACCCTCTCGCTGAACGCGAAGTTCACGTACCAGGCCTCGAGATCCTCGGTGACGTGCGAGAGGTGCATGTGCGTCCCCTCGCGGAAGTAGGTGCTGCCGCGGAGGTCGTTGATGCCGAGCGTCTCGATGTTCGCGATCTTCCCCGCGCCGAGCGCAGCCCGCTGCGTCGAGGTGAAACCGAGGAAGAGCTCCGACGTCTCGGGGATCAGATCGGCGCCGGGGACGTCGGCAGCCACGGCCATCTGCTTCGGCAGCGAGCGCGTCCCGCCGAAGCCGCCACCCGCGAAGCCCCGGCGGAGGCTCGTGACGTGGATCAGGTCGCTCGCGCGGAGCTGGGCGACCGCCGCGTCGACATGGGCGCGCACGTCGCTCCGCAGCAGGATCGCCAGGTGGTTCCCCTCGAGCACGGTCTGCTCGGGATCGCTCGGGAAGCGGCGCGCGGCAACGAGCGTCGAGACACCGGCCCGGCGGTCGTGCGGGATCGTCTTGCGGGCCGCGTCGGCGACGAACGTGTCGAAGTACGGCAGCCCCCAGGCGACCGTCATCCCGAGCCCCGCCGGCGACGCCGCGTAGCCGTCCTCGATCGAGGCAAGCAGCGCCTCGAACTCCTGCTGCGCGTCGCGCAGGTCGGCGCGGTCGGCACGCACGGTTGCGGTGACGATCTCGTGGTGGAGCGGTGGCACCGTCACCTCCACCCCGTCCTGACGGACGTACTGGACACCGTCGAGCACGTGCTGCTCGGGCGGACGAGACGTGACGACGGGGCGCGGCGGCGAGCTGCCTGCGAGCCGGTCGACGAGCTCGTAGATGCCGGTGGCGCCGATCGCTCCCGCGGCGGCGCCCGCCAGCGCCTGCTTGCGGGTGAACTTCATCGGCCTACGTCGCGTGGGTCGGCTGCACGAGCACGAGGTTGCGCAGCTCGCGCTTCAGATAGATGAGCACGTGGGCGTAGTCGAGCGGCACGGCCAGGTGCTCGGAGATCGTGTAGAGGCTGCCCTGGTGGTGCCAGAGGAGCGCGATATGCCACTGGTCGAAGTCTTGGTTGACCGTGTAGAAGCGCGCCGTGATCCCGTTCGCCGTGTAGGTGCCCTTGGGACCGCCGTAGCAGGGCATGGGCGTCGTGCCCTTGATGCCGCCGAGGCAGGTCGGGATCTTCGTCCGGTTCGGCCAGCCGCGGAAGATCGCGTGCAGCACGCCGCTGATGCCGGGCGTGTCCGTGTCCTGCCAGATGAAGCTCTCGGTGTAGGCCTTGTCGGGGTCGACGCGATTCATCGAGTTCCACTGACCCGTGAGCTGCGAGGTGAGCGGGTCGGGCAGCCAACCCGGGCAGTAGACCGGGGCGCCGACGCGGTTCGCGAGCGCCTGCCACTGGGCCCGGTACTGGCACGTCGCCTTCTTGACCGGCGCCTTCACCGTCGGGGCCGCCGCGTTGCTGCCGCCGCAGCCCGCGACGAGCAGGGCGCAGGCCCCGAGCACCGCGGCCACTGCGAGCAGGGATTTCGGGGACGCCCTCACCTCGCGGCCATCGTAGACGGCCTCAGGCCGAATTGGCTAGACGTCGAGATGATCGCGACCGACGAGCTCGGTCACGTCACCTTCGTGCACGAGCACGGCGTCGACGCCGGCCCGTTCGAGCGCCAGCACGTCCTCGCGCGTCTCGACGTGGACGTAGGCGATCGCGAGCTTCCCGGCGGGGATGTCGGGGAGCAGCTCGAGGACGGAATCGATCGGGTCGTCGTCCTCGTCGGCGTCCTCGTGGGCCGAGAGCAGGAAGATCTCCGGGTCGCGCTGCTCGAGCGCCGCGGTGAGCTCGTCCACGTCACGCACGCTGACGACGCATTCGAGCCCGAGCTCCTGATCGTCGGTGGAGACGAGCAGGATCGCGTCGGCGTCGTGCGCCGGCTCGCCGCCAACCCAGAGCACCGGCAGCGTCGTCGCCTCGCGCAGGCCGACGATCGGCGCCTCGACCGCAACGGCCTCGGCTCCCTGCTCTTCGGCAGCGCGTGCAGCGGTCGCATCCGCCACGCGGACGACGATCGAGATCCCGTCACCTTCCGAGATCCGCTGGCTCAGACTCCTTGACCCTGCCACGCGCTTCCCGCTGGACTCTATAGGTCGATGACCAGACCGTCATGGGCCGGCTCCCACCCGTCCATCGCGCCGAGCTCGAGCAGCTGGTCGTGGGAGAGGCTGTCCATCTCCTCCACATGCATGAACACGGTGCGGGCAGCGCCCAGTGCCCGGGCCATCTCGAGCGCCTGGCCGTAGCGGGTCTTCTTGACCGGCGGCACGCAGAACTCCTCGGGTATCAGCCGCTCGCCGGTGAACGGATGCAGCTCGAAGACGCCGATCGGCAGCACCGCGAGATCGAGCGGGCCGAGGTCGGGCGGCTCCCAGCCCTGGGTCTCGTCCATCGCGACGAGGAGCCGCGTTCCCTCGCCCTCGAAGAGGAACGCGAAGGTCGTCTCGTCGTGAAGCGGCACCGGCGTGATCCGCGTCCCGCCAACGTCGACGCTCTCCCCCTCTCCGAGCAGGTGCACCGAGACGGTGCCCTGGCGCTCGAGGAAGCGGAACTGTTCGGCGAGGCCGTACCAGCGCTCGAACTCGGCCCAGGCGCGCGCGGGGACGTAGATCGGCGTGCGCTCCGCCTCCGCCGGGAACGCGCGGAAGTCGAAGTTGCGCGACTCCCACATCCGCCGTCCCGCTGTGTGGTCGGGATGCCAGTGCGAGTAGAGCCCGGCGCGGATGCGGCCGACCTGCGAGCGGTTCAGCTGCTCCTTCGCCTCCTCGGGCGTGTCGATCAGGACGTCGGGGCCGTGGACGAAGACGCTCGGGCCGGTGCGTTCGTACGGCCGCCCCTTCGCGCCGGCCTCGACGCAGACCTCGCAGTCGCAGCCGGGCCGCGGGATCGTGACCGCACCGCCCGAGCCGAGGATCTCGACCCTCACGAGGCGCTCAGACGCCGATCGGGTGCCAGACCGTCTTCAGCTCCATGAACGCCGAGATCTCGTAGAGGCTCTGGCTGTCGGCCGAGCCGGCGACGACGCGCTTGACGTTCTCGGCGGCGCGCTCCTCGAGGTCCGCGCGCAGGTCGGCCGCGCCGGTGACGTCGATCGCGTTCACGTCCATGTGCGAGGCGAGCCACGGCGCGAGCTCGGCGCGGCTGCCGGTGAGCAGGTTGACGACCCCACCGGGGACATCGCTCGTCGCGAGCACCTCGGCGAGCTCGATCGCCGCGAGCGGATGCGTCTCGGAGGCGACCGCGACGACCGTGTTGCCGCCGACGAGCGCCGGGGCGATCCGTGAGACGAGGCCGAGGAGCGGCGGCTCGTCGGGGGCGAGGACACCGACGACACCGGTGGGCTCGGGGACGGTGAAGTTGAAGTACGGGCCGGCGACGGCGTTCGCGGAGCCGAGCACCTGCGCGAGCTTGTCGGCGAAGCCGGCGTACCAAACCCAGCGATCGATGGCCCGCTCCACCTCCTCGCGGCCGGTTGCCAGCTCGGCGAGCTCCGGGATGCGTGCCTCCATCATCTCGGCGATGCGGTAGAGCACCTGGCCGCGGTTGTAGGCGGTCGCGTCTGCCCACTTCGGCTGTGCGGAGCGGGCGGCGACGATCGCGTCGCGGAGATCCTTGCGCGAGCCGAGTGCGACGTTGTGGCCCTGTGCCTCGTAGGTGCGACCGGACTCCGAGCGCGGGAAGGCGCCGGCGATGTAGAGCTTGTACGTCTTCTGGACGGGCAGGCGGCTCACCGTCAGCCTCCCTTCAGCTCGGGCCCGTCGAAGGCCAGGTAAGGCTCGAGGCCATGCCGGCCGCCCTCGCGGCCGAAGCCGGACTCCTTGTACCCGCCGAACGGGCTCGCGGGATCGAAGCGGTTGAACGTGTTCGCCCAGACGACCCCGGCGCGCAGGCGCTGCGCCATCCAGAGGATGCGCGAGCCCTTCTCCGTCCAGACGCCGGCCGAGAGGCCGTACGGCGTGTTGTTCGCCTTCTCGACCGCCTCGGCGGGCGTGCGGAACGTGAGCACCGAGAGGACGGGGCCGAAGATCTCCTCCTGCGCGATGCGGTGGCTCTGCGCGACGTTCGTGAACACGGTCGGCGCGAACCAGTAGCCCTTCTCGGGCAGGACGCAGGGCGGCTGGTAGATCTCGGCGCCCTCGTCACGACCCGCCTGGACGAGCTCCGTGATCTTCTCGAGCTGCATCCGCGAGTTGATTGCGCCGACGTCGGAGTTCTTGTCGAGAGGATCGCCGACACGGAGGGTCGCCATCCGCTGCTTGAGCTTGTCGACGATCGTCTCGGCGATCGACTCCTGCACGAAGAGCCGCGAGCCGGCGCAGCAGACGTGGCCCTGGTTGAAGTAGATGCCGTTGACGATGCCCTCGACCGCCTGGTCGGCGGCGGCGTCGTCGAAGACGATGTTCGCGGCCTTGCCGCCGAGCTCGAGCGTGAGCTTCTTTCCCGTCCCGGCGAGCCGGCGCTGGATCGCCTTGCCCACCTCGGTCGAGCCGGTGAACGCGATCTTGTC
>CAIYXH010000128.1 GCA_903930195.1 uncultured Actinomycetes bacterium
ATGCTCGGCCATGCCGACCTCGCGACGACCGAGCTCTACACGCACGTCTCGGATGCACGGCGGCGCGACGTCTACTTCGACGCGCACCCGCACGCCAAGCGCAAGCGAGCTACTTGACGGCTTTGCGCTTGAGCAACGCGGCGACCTTGGTGGCCGCGTCGCGCAGCTCGCGCCCTGCCTCGTCGTTCTGACCGAGCGAGGTGAGGATCTGGATCGTGGCCCGGTCGGGCGAGCCGTTGCGGAGCGCGACGACCGCGAGGCGGCGGACGGCGTCGTTGCCGTCGCTGTCGGCGAGCTCGTGCAGGAGCGGGCGGACGCCGTTGACGACGCCGGGGTGGTCGCGCGAGAGCGATTCGAGCGAGATCAGCGCGGAGCCGCGGCAGGCCGGGCTCTCGTCCTCGAGGCCGCGGCGGAGCAGCTCGAGCTTCTGGCGGAAGTGAAACTGGGCGATTGCCCGGTAGGCAACCGCCCGTTCGCGATAGTCGGCCGAGCGGGCGGCGTGCTCGAGCTCTTCGTCCCACTCGGCCCGCAGCGTCGCCAACGCACGCTCGTCGCCCGCGGCGGCGAGCTGATCGGCGTGGGCTGCGGCCTCGGCGAGCGTCATTCCGGAGAGTGTGGCGCAGGACCGACGTAGCGGGCGGCCGGACGGATCAGCCGACCCGTGCGGCGCTGCTCGAGGATGTGCGCCGACCAGCCGGCGACGCGGGCGCAGCCGAAGAGGGCCGGGGCGACCGGAGGCGGCACCTCGGCGACGTCGAGGATGACGGCGGCCCAGAACTCGACGTTCGTCTCGAGCGGGCGGTCCGGGTACTTCTCGCGCAGAGCCCCGAGCGCCGCCTTCTCGAGCGCCTCGGCGGCCTCGAAGCGCGGCGAGCCGAGCTCTTCGACCGTGCGGCGGAGGACACGCGCCCGCGGATCCTCGGCGCGGTAGACGCGGTGGCCGAAGCCCATGATCCGCTCGCCGCGACCGAGGAGACCGCGAACGTAGGCCTCTGCGTCCCCTGACTCCGCGACGGCATCGAGCATCGGCAGGACGTGCGCGGGGGCGCCGCCGTGGAGCCGGCCCGAGAGCGTGCCGACAGCTGCCGAGAGCGCAGCGGCGCAGTCGGCCCCGGTCGAAGCGGCGACGCGCGCGGTGAAGGTCGAGGCGTTCATCCCGTGCTCGGCGGTGCAGACCCAGTAGGTGTCGAGCGCGCGCACGTGGCGCGGGTCGGCCTCGCCGCGCCAGCGGATCAGGAACTGCGCGGCGGCGTTCTCGCCCTGCGCGACCTCGACGTCGGGCACCGGCGGCTTCGCGCCGCGCGCCGACTGTGCGACCAGCGAGAGGGTCGCGGCCGAGAGGCGCGCGAGATCGTCACGGGCCTGCTCCGGCTCGATGTCGACGAGCTGCTTCAGGCCCCACGTCCCGCCGAGCCAGGCGAGGTTCGCCTGCAGGTCGGCCATCACCGATCCGGTCGGCCCCAGGAGCTCGACGCCCTCGGCGCGGGGCATGCCCGGCTCGAACGTCTCGTCCACGAGGAGGCCCCAGACCTGCTCGAAGGGGTAGTGCCCGACGAGGTCCTCGATGTCGATCCCGCGATAGCGGAGCGCCGACCCCAGCTTGTCGGGCTCGGCGATCTCGGTCTCGAACGCAATGACGCCTTCGAGCCCGGAATGCACCTCTTCGACCACGAAGACACGCTAGCGCAACGTCAGACAAACAAAATCCGTGCAGTTGCCAGAGAACAGGATGCGCGTCCTACATACAATCCAGCGTCGATGGCGCATCGCGTAACCCTGATTCCGGGCGACGGCACCGGCCCCGAGCTGACCGAGGCAACCCGCCGGGTGCTCGAGGCGACCGGAGTGGCCTTCGAGTGGGACATCCAGTCGGCCGGCGAGGCGATCATGGAGGCGAACGGCGGCAACCCGCTGCCGGACGAGACCCTCGACTCGATCCGCCGCAACGGCGTCGCGCTGAAGGGGCCGATCACGACTCCGGTCGGCGGCGGCTTCCGCTCGGTCAACGTCGGCCTCCGCAAGGAGCTCGACCTCTACGCCCAGGTGCGGCCCTGCAAGACCTACCCCGGCGTCCGCTCGCGCTACGCGGACGTCGACCTCGTGATCATCCGCGAGACGACCGAGGACATCTACGCCGGCATCGAGTTCGAGCAGGGCACGCCCGACGCGCTGGAGCTGGCCGCCTGGTTCGAGGCGCGCGGCGAGACGCTGCCGCGCCCCGACTCGGGCATCTCGATCAAGCCGATCTCGATCAGCGGCACCCGCCGCGTCTTCGAGTTCGCCTTCGACTACGCGCGCCGCATGGGCCGCAGCCGCGTGACCGCGGTGCACAAGGCGAACATCATGAAGTTCACCGACGGGCTCTGGCTGCGCGTCGCGCGCGAGGTCGCCGCCGAGAACTCCGACATCGACTTCAACGATCGCATCGCCGACAACATGTGCATGCAGCTCGTCCAGCACCCCGAGGACTACGACGTCATCGTCGCCCCGAATCTCTACGGCGACATCATCTCCGACCTCGCCGCCGGCCTGATCGGCGGCCTGGGCGTCGCCCCCGGCGCGAACTTCGGCGAGGGCGTCGCAGTGTTCGAGCCGGTGCACGGGTCGTCGCCCTCGCACGCAGGCGAGAACAAGATGAACCCGGTCGCCGAGATCCTCTCGGGGATGCTGATGCTGCGCCACCTCGGCGAGCACGACGCGGCGGCGCGCCTCGAGACGGCGATCACGGATCTGATCCGCGAGGGAGAGCACGTCACGGCCGACATGAAGCCTGACCGTGACGATCCGACCGCCGTGGGCACGAGCCAGATGGCCGACGCCCTCGTCGCGACGCTCTCGCGGTGACCCGCCGGCCGCGGGCACGATGAACCTCTCGTCGTGACGCCTCGGCCCCGCCTCCTGCGCTACGTGACCTCCGGTCGGCTCCTCGGCCTCGGCGTCGCGCTCTTCTGCGTCTTCCTCGTGCTCTGGGTCGTGCCCTCGCGCGGGGAGTACATCTTCCTGCCCGACCGCGCACACCCCGTCGCGCCGCTCGTGACGGTGCAGGGCGGGCACGAGCCGGCGAACGGCGGCGGCATCTACTTCGTCGACGTCCTCGTGCGCAAGGCCACCCTCCTCGAGGAGCTCTTCGGTGGCCTGCACAAGGGCGCCGACCTCTACCCCGCCTCGGCCATCGTCGAGCCGGGCACGACGAGCTCGGAGCAGAACACGATCGACGCCGCGGAGATGCTCGACTCCCAGCAGGTCGCGGCCGCCGTCGCGCTCCGCTCGATCGGCAACAAGGTCGAGACGGTCGACTCCGGCGCGCTCGTCACCGCCGTCGAGCCGGGCTACCCGGCCGCCGGGAAGATCGAGCCGACCGACGTGATCGAGAAGGTCGGGACGACGGCGATCGCCACCCCCGACGCCCTCACGAAGCTCATGGCGGCGAAGCCGATCGGCTCGACCGTGACGTTCACGCTGCTCCGCGGCAAGACGACGAAGAGGGTGACGCTGACGACCGTCGCCTCACCGTCCGGACCGAAGCGCGGCGTGATCGGCATCGCGCTCGACCAGTCGCTGCGCGTGAAGCTGCCGATCCCGGTGTCGATCGACGCGAACGGTGTCGGCGGCCCCTCGGCCGGCCTCGCGTTCGCCCTGGACGTCCTGCAGAAGCTCGGCCGGAACGTCGACCACGGCCTCAAGATCGCAGCCACCGGGACGATCTCGCTGAACGGCCAGGTGGGCGAGATCGGCGGGATCAAGCAGAAGACCTACGGGGCCCGCGAGGCGGGCG
>CAIYXH010000129.1 GCA_903930195.1 uncultured Actinomycetes bacterium
ACCGGATGGGGATCCCGACACACTGCACCCTGCTCAACGGCCACGTCGAGACCTACGAGGAGCGGATCGACCACATGTTGCGCCTGCGCGACCAGCAGGACCTCACCGGCGGCTTCCTCGCGTTCATCCCGCTCGCGTTCCACCCGGCGAACACCGTCTTCGAGCGGCGCGGCTTCCAGTTCCAGACCGGCGCCGCCGACCTGAAGATGCTCGCCGTCTCGCGGCTGATGCTCGACAACATCCCGAACATCAAGGCGTACTGGATCTCGCTGACGATGCCGATCGCGCAGATCGCGCTCCACTTCGGCGCGAACGACGTGCAGGGGACGCTCCAGCGCGAGGAGATCTTCAAGGCGGCCGGCTCGACGACCGGCGGCGAGCAGAAGCTCGACGAGCTCGTGCGCATGGTGCGCGCCGCGGGCCGCATCCCCGTGCAGCGCGACACGCTGTACAACGAGCTCCGCCGCTGGGAGGTCTAGCCGGTGATCCGGCTCGGCCGCATCTCCTACGCGAACATGGCCCCGGTCTTCTTCCGGGTCGACGCGAGCTACGACGAGGTCACCGGCGTGCCGACCGACCTCAACGCGCGGCTCCTCGCCGGCGAGGTCGACACGGCCCCGATCTCGTCGATCGAGTACGCCCGCCACTCCGGCACCCTGCGGCTCCTGCCGAGCCTCTGCGTCTCCTCGGAGGGCGCAGTCGATTCGATCCAGCTGATCTCGCGGCTGCCGCTCGATGCGATCCAGACCGTTGCGGTCACGCCCGAGTCGGCCACCTCGGTCGTGCTGACGAAGGTGCTGCTCCCCGGCGCAACGCACGTCCCGCTCGGCGAGCCGGCCGACGCGAAGCTGCTGATCGGCGACGCCGCGCTCCAGTCGGCCTACGAGGATCCGACGCCGCACCACGACCTCGGCCGGATGTGGCTCGAGCACACCGGGCTACCGATGGTCTTCGCCGTCTGGGCCGTGCCCGAGCCGGTGCATCCCGGCGTCACCGCGCTCGAGGATGCGCTCGTCGAGTCGGTGCGCGCCGCGCGCGCCGAGCCCGAGGAGCTCGCCCGCGAGGCCGCCGCGCGCTACGGCTACCCGGCGGGCTTCCTCGCGCGCTACTTCGAGAAGCTCCGCTACAGCTTCGGCGAGCGGGAGCGGGAGGGACTGATGAAGTTCTTCGAGCTGGCCCACGAGGTCGGCGAGCTCGACGAGGTGCCGGAGCTGCGCTTCGTCGGAGCGGAGGCGACGGTCTGATGGCCGCCGTCGAGCTCACGACCGGCGCGATCCTCGAGCGGGCGCTCGCCGGAGAGCGGATCGACGAGATCGAGGCTGTCGCGCTGCTGCGCTCGCGCGACCTCGTCGCCATCGGCCGTGTCGCCAACGAGATGCGGGCGCGCCGCACCGACCCGGACAAGATCACCTTCATCGTCGACCGCAACCTGAACTACACGAACATCTGCGTCACCGACTGCGACTTCTGCGCCTTCTACCGCTCGCCCGGCGACCGGCGCGAGGGCTATCTGCTGCCGAAGCCGATCATCTTCAAGAAGATCGAGGAGACGCTCGAGCTCGGCGGCACCGGCCTCCTGATGCAGGGCGGCCATCACCCCGACCTCGACGTCGAGTTCTACGAAGATCTCTTCCGCTCGATCAAGGAGCGGTACCCAATCCACCTCCACGCCCTCTCGCCGCCGGAGGTGCAGCACATCGCGCGCCGGTCGAAGCTCAGCGTCCCCGAGGTGCTCACGCGCCTGCGCGACGCCGGGCTCGACTCGATCCCGGGTGGCGGCGGCGAGGTGCTCGTCGACCGCGTCCGCGACATCATCGCCCCGAAGAAGACCAAGTCCGCCGAGTGGCTCGGCGTCATGCGCCACGCGCACCGGCTCGGGATGTCGACGACCGCGACGATGATGTACGGCCACGTCGAGACGCTCGAGGAGCGCGTCGAGCACATGCGCAAGGTGCGCGAGTTGCAGGACGAGACGCGGGGCTTCCGCGCCTTCATCTCCTGGACGTTCCAGGACGACGGCAACCGCCTCGGCAAGCTCGTCCCCCGCGAGACGATGCCGACCTCGTTCGACTACCTGCTCACCCAGGCCGTCTCCCGGATCTACCTCGACAACATCGAGCACATCCAGTCGAGCTGGGTGACCCAGGGCATGAAGGTCGGCCAGGTCGCCCTCGAGTTCGGTGCCGACGATCTCGGCTCGATCATGATCGAGGAGAACGTCGTCTCCGCCGCCGGCACCACCTACCGGGCGACCACCGACGACTTCGTCCGCACGATCAAGGGCCTCGGCAAGATCCCGGTCCAGCGCGACACGCTCTACCGCGAAGTCAAAGTCTGGAGCTGACCCCGTCGGGACAGGTCTTCAGATCTGTCCCGACTGAAGCGGTGCGAGCTGTCGGCGTTCGACCGGGACAGGCCGGAGGCCAGTCCCTAACAGAACGCTTCAACCCGTCAGCTAGCCTCGGCGCGGGTCATGCCTCGCTTCGTTCGTCTTGCCGGCGCGCTTGCCGCCGCCGCTGCCTGTCTCGTCGTTCCCGCGTCCGCCGACCAGGCGGCGCAGACGCTGCTGCCCGGCGTCACGTTCACCCAGCAGACCGAGCTGACGCCGCACGGGCCGGTCTCGATCTCCGTCGTGACGATGCCGGCGCCGACGGGGCTCTACTCGCTCGGCCCGGTGCTCGCCGGCAACACGATCAGCGCGCCGCGTGCGCCGCTGACCGCCATCGAGAAATCGGTCTCCGGTGCGACGGCGGTCGTCGGCGTGAACGGTGATTTCTTCAACGCCTCGAACGGCCAGCCGAACGGCCTGGTTGTCCAGGGTGGGGCGATCGAGCGGATGCCGGTCGTGGCGCGCTCGTCGATCGGCTTCGACGCGACCGGGAAGATGCTCGTCACCCGCCTCGGCTTCAACGCCACGTGGCAGGGCAGCGGGCAGCGCCGGCCGATCGCGACGATCAACCAGAAGCCCGGCTCGAACCAGGTCGTCCTCTTCACTCCCGCCTGGGGTGCGCAGACGCCGGTCGTGCCCGCGAGCGGCGCCGCCGTCGTGATCGAGCCGTTTCCGGCGGCGACCTTCAACACCGACGTGACCGGGCCTGTCACCGCAGTGGCCGATCCCGGCGCGATCCCGATCCCCGCCGACGGGGCCGTGCTCGTCGCGACCGGCGCGTCGGCCGCGAAGCTGCAGGCCGAGGCGCCGCAGGGCCAGTCGGTGACGGTGCGGATCACGATGCCGACCGCGTGGTCGAATGTCGTCACCGGCCTCGGCGGCGGCCCGAGCCTCGTCAAGAACGGCAAGGCCGTCTTCCACACCTCCGAGAACTTCGACGCCACGGCGCTGACGAACCGCGATGCCCGCTCGGCTGTCGGCCAGCTCTCCGACGGTCGCGTGATCCTCGTCACCGTCGACGGCGGCCGGCCCGGTCACAGCATCGGCATGACCACCTACGAGCTGGCGCAGGAGATGGCGAAGCTCGGCGCGGTCACCGCTGCCGGCCTGCAGTACGGCCCGTACGTGACGACCGCTGCGAACGGTGAGCTCCTCAACCGGCCGAGCGCCGGCGCTGCGAAGCCGGTGAAGGAGGGCCTCCTGCTGCAGTACTCGGGCGTGATCGCGGGGGCGCCCTCGCAGCCGGTGCTGACGAAGCCGACCTCCTCCGGCGAGTCGCTCGCCTACACGATCGTCCGTCCCTCGAACGTGACCGCGACCGTCGTCGATCCGGCCGGCAACGCGCACCAGGTCGACACCGGGATGAAGCAGCCGGGCACCTATCGCTTTGCCTACACCGCCGTCGACACCGAGGACGTCTGGCATTGGAACGTCCAGGCCACCGACGACCTTGGCCGGCAGTCGGCCGCGTCGCAGACCTTCACCTACGACCTCACCCTCTCCGGCCTCAGGGTCGTGGGCGGCACCGGAGCGAAGGTGTCGTTCACCCTCTCGCGCCCGGCCTCGGTCAGCGTGCGGATCGAGGCGACGAACGGGACGACAGTCGACAACGTGCCCGCGACGCAGCTCGCCGCGGGTGCGCAGTCGCTCACCTGGGACGGGAACGCCTCGACCGGGGCGATCGCGCCCGCCGGTGGCTACATCGCCGAGGTCACCGAGACGAGCTCGGTCGGCACCGCCGTCTTCTCGACGCCGTTCACCGTTCGCGGTTAGGCTCGCGCCGTGACGTCGCTGATCGGCAACCACGGCCTCGTGGCCGTCTTCCTGCTGATGACCGTCGCGGCCGTGCTGCCTGCTGCCAGCGAGCTGACGATGATCTACGGCGGCGCCCTCGCTTCGGGCGCGCTTGCGGGCCACATCGCGCTCGGCGGCCACGTCTTCGGGTCCGGTTTCCACGCGTATCTCGCAGTCGTCGTCGCCGGCGTGCTCGGCAACTGGCTCGGCGCGATCGTCGGCTGGTGGATCGGGATCCGGGGCGGCCATCCGCTGCTCGAGCGCTACGGCCGCTACATCCACGTGACGCCCGAGCGGATCGCTCGCGCCGAGCGCTGGTTCGACCGCTTCGAGGATGTCGCCGTGCCGCTTGGCTTCGCCACGCCGCTCGTCCGCTCGTTCGTCGCGATCCCGGCGGGGATCCTCGAAGTGCGCCTTCCGCGGTTCGTCGTCTCGGCGCTGCTCGGGATCGTCGCCTTCTGCGCCGCGATGGGCGGTCTCGGCTGGGCGGTCGGCGCGAGCTGGCACACCGCGCGCCATGCGGTCGACTACGTGGAATACGCGATCGTGGTGGGAATCGTGCTCGCCGCGGCGTATTGGTTCGTGCGTCGGCGCCGGTCGACTACGATTCCCTCTGATGCCCCCGATTCCCCACGTTGACGTCAAGGCGCAGTACGCGCCGCTGATCCCCCAGCTCGAGGCGGCGTTCTCGCGCACGCTCGAGACCGGCCGGTTCATCTTCGGCCCGGAGGTCGAGGGCTTCGAGCGCGAGGCGGCCGAGTATCTCGGCGTCCAGCAGGGGATCGGTGTCGCGAACGGCACCGACGCGCTCGTGCTCGTCCTCGACGCGCTCGAGATCGGGGCGGGCGACGAGGTCATCTGCCCGGCGTTCACCTTCTACGCGACGGCCGAGGCGATCGCCCGGGTCGGCGCGATCCCGGTGTTCGCCGACATCGACCCGGTCTCGCTCAACATCGATCCGGCCGACGTCGAGCTGCGGATCACGCCGAAGACGAAGGCGATCATGCCGGTGCATCTCTACGGCCGCCCGGCCGACGTCGCCGCGCTCCGCAGCTTCGGCTTGCCGCTGATCGAGGACGCCGCGCAGGCGTTCGGCGCCGCGGGGATCGCGACCAGCATCGCCTCCACCTTCAGCTTCTTCCCGACCAAGAACCTCTTCGCGATCGGCGACGGCGGCATGATCGCCGCGAACGACGCCGAGCTCGCCGAGCGGCTGCGGATGCTCCGGTTCCACGGCTCGCGCGCGAAGAAGACGTTCGAGTACGTCGGCTACAACTCCCGCCTCGACGCCCTCCAGGCCGCGATGCTGCGCATCTTCCTGCCGCATCTCGACGGCTGGAACGGCGCGCGCCGCGAGGCTGCCGCCCGCTACGCCGAGCTCGGTCTCGGCGAGATCGCGGAGCTCCCGGTCGACGAGCCCGGGCACGTCTACCACATGTACTGCATCCGCACGACCGAGCGCGACCAGCTCGCCGCCGCGCTGACGGAGGCCGAGATCGGCTTCCAGTCGTACTACGACCCGCCGCTCCACCTCCAGCCTGCGCTCGCCTATCTCGGCGGTGCCGCGGGCGATCTGCCGGAGACGGAGAAGGCGTCGGCCGAGAACCTCTGCCTGCCCATGTGGGGCGGCATCTCCGAGGAGCAGCAGCAGTACGTCGTCGACGTCCTTCGCAAGGCGTCGTCGCTCGTCACGTCGTGATCTCGTTCCCGGTCAACCGGCATCGCATCTGGCAGCTCGTCGCGGACGCGCTCCTGATCGCGGCGGCCTGGCGGTTGACGTTCTTCCTCTGCTTCGACCAGAAGATCCCGCGGTACTACCGCCACCTGCTCGACTGGCAGGTCTTCGTGATCGTCGTCGCGATCGAGCTCGCGATCTTCGTCCTCTTCGGCTTCTACAACCGCTGGTGGCGCTACGTCTCGACGCGTGACATGTGGGGCGCGGCACGCGGCGTCACGGTCGCCTGCCTCGTCGCCGACCTCGTCCTCTATGCGTTCCCGCCCGAGCACACCTCGCACCTGCCGCGGCGGATCATCGCCCTCGACTTCCTGCTGCTCCTCGCGTTCGTCGCCGGCACCCGTCTCCTCGCGCGCTCGCTGATCGAGCAGCCGAAGTCAGGCCTCGTTGCTCGCGGTAAGGAGGTGCTGATCGTCGGCGCCGGCAACGCCGCCGAGCTGCTCCTCCGCGAGATGCAACGCAACCGCGTCGTCGCCTACACGACCATCGGCTTCGTCGACGACGACCCGCGCAAGAAGGGCATCCGCATCCACGGGGTGCGGGTGCTCGGGACGACCGACGACCTCCCGCACATCCTCCGCGACAACCGGCCCGACGAGGTGCTGATCGCGATGCCGTCCGCACCGGGCGAGGTGCGGCGCAAGGTCGTCAACGTCACGCGCGCCGCCGGCATCCCGGTGAAGACGCTGCCGAGCCTGCACGAGCTGATCTCGGGCGACATCAACCTCGCCGGGCAGATCCGCTCCGTCCAGGTCGAGGACGTCCTCGGGCGCGAGCAGGTCGACGTCGACCTCGGCGCGATCGCCGCGTATGTCCGCGACCGCGCGGTGCTCGTGACGGGCGCCGGCGGGTCGATCGGCAGCGAGCTCTGCCGCCAGCTCGCCCGTCTTGGCGCGGCCCGGCTGATCCTCGTCGACCAGGGCGAGACGGCCCTCTACGAGATCGAGCGCGAGCTCCACGACGAGCGCAACTTCCCTGCCGCGATCCCCGTGCTCGCCGACTGCGGCGACCGGGCGAAGATGCGCTGGGCGTTCGAGCGCTGGACGCCCGACGTCGTCTTCCACGCCGCGGCCTACAAGCACGTGCCGATGCTCGAGGCGAACCCGCTCCAGGCCGTGAAGAACAACGTCGTCGCGACGCGCACGGTCGCGGAGGTCGCGGTCGAGTTCGGCGTCGAGCGGTTCGTGATGATCTCGACCGACAAGGCGGCGAACCCGATGAACCTCCTCGGCCAGTCGAAGGCGGTCTGCGAGTGGATCGTCGAGTCGTTCGCCTACCGGGACGAGATCGCCACGCGCTTCGTCGCGGTGCGCTTCGGCAACGTGCTCGGCTCGTCCGGCTCGGTGATCCCGATCTTCCGCCGCCAGATCGAGCGCGGCGGCCCGATCACGGTCACGCACCCCGAGATGACGCGGTACTTCATGACGATCCCGGAGGCGGCGTCGCCCGTCGTCCAGGCCGGCGCGATGGGCGGCCGGGGTCAGGTCTACGTTCTCGACATGGGGAACCCGGTGAAGATCCTCGACCTCGCGAAGCAGATGATCGAGCTTTCGGGTCGCACCGAGGAGCAGATCAAGATCGACTTCACCGGCGTCCGTGCCGGCGAGAAGATGCACGAGGATCTCTGGGACGCGGGCGAGGAGGTCGGGCCGACCTCGCACCCGAAGATCCGCCGCGCCGCGCGTGCGCCGATCGACGCGGAGTGGCTCGACGACCAGCTCGCCGAGCTCGAGCAGCTCGTGGCCGACGCCGACACGCTCGGGGTCACGGCGAAGCTGAAGGCGATCATCGGTGCACCGGTCCGCACGGGCCACGCGGTGCTCGAAGACACGCTGCACTAGTTCGCACTTCTGTCACAGGGCTCGACCGGCGCTCTGGCTACCGTGGCGCGGTGGACGCCCTCGACGGCCTCAATCCCGAGCAGCGCCGTGCCGCCGAGGCGGTGCGCGGCCCGGTCTGCATCCTCGCCGGGGCCGGCTCCGGCAAGACGACCACGGTCACCCGCCGGATCGCGAACCAGGTGGTCACGGGCGCGTTCCAGCCGCAGCAGATCCTCGCGGTCACCTTCACCGAGAAGGCCGCGGGCGTCCTGAAGACGCGCCTGGCGGCGCTCGAGGTGCGCGGCGTGCAGGCGCGCACCTTCCACTCGGCCGCCCTCGCGCAGCTGCGGCACTTCCGCCCGGGCGAGGTGGGGCGGATCCTGCCCGCGAAGGCGCTCCTCCTGCGCCAGATCGCGAACGGGCTGCCGGCCCCGTTCAAGTTCCGCCCCGCGGCCGACCTCGCCACCGAGATCGAGCGCGCGAAGGCCCGGCGCATCGGGCCGTCGGAGTACGCGGCGGCGCTCGGCGAGCACGAGCCGCCGATTCCCGTCGACCTGATGGAGCGCGTCTACCGTGAGTACGAGCGCCGCAAGGAGGAGCGGGGCGAGCTCGACTTCGAGGATCTGCTCGAGCGCACCGTGCGGCTCTACGAGAGCGACCCCGAGGCGTGCCGGATCTTCCGCGAGCGGTACCGGGCGTTCACGGTCGACGAGTACCAGGACGTGAACCTGCTCGGCCAGAGCCTGCTCGAGCACTGGCTCGGTGACCGCGACGACATCTGCGTCGTCGGCGATGACTACCAGTCGATCTACGGCTTCACGGGCGCGTCGCCGGAGTGGCTCCTCGGGATGGCGGGGCGCTTTCCCGGTGCGACGGTGGTGCGCCTCGAGGAGAGCTACCGCTCGACCCCGCAGGTGCTCGAGCTCGCGAACCGGCTCGTGCCCCGCCTCGGCGGTGCGGCGAAGGTCCTGCACGCGGGACGGCCGCCGGGTCCGGAGCCCGAGGCGCACGGGTTCGGCTCCCCCGACGACGAGGGCGAGGCGATCGTCAAGCGCATCCGCGCGCTCGCAGCCGAGGGCACGGCGCTCGAGGAGATTGCGATCCTCTGCCGCACGAACGCACGCCTGGCCGACTTCGAAGAGGTGCTCCACGAGGGCGGGCTCCCGTTCCAGGGCTCGTCGCTCCTCGGCCGCGAGGCGGCGCGGCGGCTGCTGAAGCTCCTCGACGGCGACCGTTCGACCGACGTCGCCGAGACGGTGCGCGCCCGTGCGGAGGATGCGGGCTGGCTCCCGTCGCCGCCGGAGCGCCTCGGCGAGCGGGAGCAGACGCGCCAGGCCGACCTCGCCCGGCTCGTCACCCTCGCGGCGGCGTTCGACGACGGCGAGCGGACCGGCGCCGAGTTCGCCGCCGACCTCCGCCGCCGCTTCGATTCCGGCGACGAGGCTGCGCGGGGCGTCAACCTGCTCACCCTGCATCGCGCCAAGGGCCTCGAGTTCGACGCGGTCTTCCTGCCGCGCCTCGACGACAAGGAGCTTCCGTCGCGGATGGCGCGTACGCCGGCCGAGCTCGCCGAGGAGCGCCGCCTCCTGTACGTCGGCCTCACGCGCGCCCGGACGATCCTGCACCTCTCCTGGTCGAAGAAGCCGAGCCCGTTCCTCGCGGAGCTCGGCATCGCGACCCGCGCGCCCGGCCCGCCGTCGACGCAGCGGATGAGCACCGGGCCCGAGCCCGGCATGGACTCGCCGCTCTACGCGAAGCTCGCGCTCTGGCGCCTCGAGCGCGCGCGTGACGAGGAGGTGCCCGCCTACATCGTCTTCCACAACCGCGTGCTTGCCGCGATCGCCGAGGCGAACCCGAGCTCCCGCGCCGAGCTCGGCGAGATCCCCGGCGTCGGCCCGGCCAAGCTCGACCGCTACGGCGACGACGTCCTGGTTGTCCTCAAGAGCGACTTCGCGCCGTAGGGCCTGGCCCTGTTTCGGAGCGCCGGCCTTGGTCGAGGGTTAGACCTTCGGTCCGATCCAGCATTCTGCGCGACGCGCCTCAGCGAACCGAGCCCAGAAGCTCGAGGAGGCCGTCGGGATAGAGCGACGCGTCGCCGAGCGCGTCGAGCGCCTTCCATACGGCGCGGCCGGGAGAGCCGTCGTCGAACGAGAACTCCCATCCGTCCCTTTCGTAGAACGACGGATCGCGCAGGCGCGCTTCGTAGACGCGCACGAGCTCATGTCCCGTCGCACCCTCGTAGGCGTAGATGTTCTCGAGCGTGGCGAGGTACCGGATGTCGTCGAGCTCCGCACCGAGCTCCTCGCGAAACTCCCGTCGGAGCGCGGCGAGCCCCGATTCGCCGAACTCGATGCCGCCCCCAAGCGGTCGGTAGAAGGCGACACGATCGGGGACGCGCTCCTCGGAGAGCAGCAACTCGTGGCCGCGCCAGACGATGCCGAGGGAGACCGCCCGGATGCTGGGCTGGGGACGCCAGCTCACCGCGCGAGATCAGTCGACCGCGGAGAGCAGCAGATCGAGCAAGAGCTGCGGGTCGCGCAGCTCCGGCATCGTGCCGCCGCCGGGGCGCTTCTCGAGCTCGAGCGCGCGCGGGTCGGTGAGCGGACGCAGGCGGCCCTGGCGGATCAGCTCCTCGTCGACGCCGCCGAGACGGCCGCCGTAGGTCGTGTAGACCGGGACGCCGAGCGCCGCCGCCTCGCGGTTCATCGTGCCGCCCGCCGAGACCACGAGGTCGGCGAAGGCGACGAGGCTCTGGGCATCGACAGCCTGGTCGGGGACGATCACCGACGGGAGCGCGAGCGAGCGGACGTACTCGCGCTGCTCCTCCGTGCGCGGCAGCACGACCGCATGCACGGTGTCGAGGTTCCCGAGGCGGTCGAGCGTCTGCGGGAAGAGCGGATTCTGGTGGCGGTGGTAGAGCGACACGTCCGGCGGCGGCCGCAGGATCACGAGCACGCGCTCGCGGTCGACGCCGAGGAACTCGAGCACGGCCGGGTCGGGGACGAGGCTGGAGAGGTAGTACTCCTCCTTGAGCCCGGGGTACTGGAGCAGCTTCGGCGGCTTCGCGCCGTAGCGCGCGAGCCGCTCCGGCGGGATCGACGCCGGGACGACGACGCGGGTCGCCGCGCGGCAGCCGAGCTGGTGCTGGAGCCACGCGAACTCGTAGTCGAAGGTCGTCGAGCTGGGGATGCCGAGCCGGCGCGCAGTCAGCGTCAGCTCGTGCGAGCCGTGCGCGAGCGCGACGTCGAAGTTGCGGCCCTTCGCCCAGCCGTGCAGCGCGCTCAGGCGCGAGGCCATCTGGCGGGCCTTGCCGGAGCGCGAGCGGCCGCCGTGGTGGCCGAGCACCGTCGCCGTCATGCCGTGCTGCTCGATCAGCTGCAGCGTCTGCGCGTAGTCGCGCGCCGTGATCTCGACCGTGTCGCCGCGCGCTTCCAGCAACCGCACGAGCGGGGCGTAGACGAGCGGATGGGCGCTCGCCGTCATGTCGATCCAGACCTTCATGCCAGCGATCCTGCCAGTCCGACGCCTCGGCCTGCGCCTTCGACGTGATGCTCGTACCAGAGCGTGAAGACGAGGAGGCCCCAAAGCTGGCGCGAAAGGTCCTCGCGGCCGGCGACATGGCGCTCGAGCAGGCCGGTGACGGCCTCGGGGCGGAAGTACCCCTGGCGGCGGACCGTCTCGGCCGAGAGCGTCTCGCGCGCGAAGGGCTCGAGCGCGCCGCGCAGCCAGGCGGCTGCTGGGATCGAGAAGCCGCGCTTGCGCCCGTTCACGACCTGCTCCGGCAGGAGCGGGGCGACCGCGCGGCGCAGCAGCCGCTTCTTCTCGAAGCCGCGCACCTTGTGGCGCGAGGGGAGCGAGAGCGCGAAGTTCGAGATGGCCGTGTCCATGAACGGTACGCGCGTCTCGAGCGACCACGCCATCGAGGCGCGGTCGTTCTTCGTGAGCAGGTCGTCGACGAGGTAGGTGCCGAGATCGACATCCTGGAGACGGGTGAGGAGCTCGTGGCCCTCGGTCTCGGCGAAGCGGTCGCGCATCCCGGCGATCGGGTCGGACGGGTGCACGCGGCCGGTCAGCTCGGCGCGGGCGTCCGCCGAGAAGATCTCCTTCCAGCCGTGATGGCGCTCGAGCGGCGGCAGGTGTGCCGCGCGGACGAAGCGCTTCGCCTTGAAGTCGAAGCTCGCCTTGCGCGACGACGACGGCAGCAGCTCGACGAGCGGCCGCGCGGCTCCCGCAAGCCCCCCTGCTCGTTGCGCAAGCAGGTCGGCGACGTAGGTGTAGTAGCCGCCGAAGAGCTCGTCGCCGCCCTCGCCCGAGAGCGCGACCTTCACATCCTCGGCCGCGAGCTGCGAGACGAGATAGGTGGGCAGCGCCGACGAGTCGGCGAACGGCTCGTCGAAGGCCTCGGCGAGCGCGGGTAGGAGCAGGGCGGCGTCGGGCTTCAGCACGAGCTCGCGGTGCTCGGTGCCGTAGCGCTCCGAGACGGCGCGTGCGCCCGCGAGCTCGTCGAACGACGCCTCGGCAAAGCCGATCGAGAACGTCCGCACCGGTGCCGAGCTCTCCTGTGCCGCCAGTGCCGCGAGCGCACCCGAGTCGACGCCGCCCGAGAGCAGCACCCCGACCGGGACGTCGGCCACGAGGTGCGCGCGCACCGAGTCGCGCAGCCGCGCGCGGCACTCCTCGAGCAACTCGGCCTCGTCTTCGCCGTGCCGCGGCTCGACGGGCGCGGGACGTGCGTAGCGGCTGAGCGAGGCGCGGCCGTCCTCCCAGACCAGAACGTGCCCGGCCGGGAGCTTGCGGATCTCGCGGTAGATCGTGAGTGGCGCCGGGACGCAGTTGAGCGCGAGGTAGGCCTCGAGCGCGTCGAGGTCCAGCTCGCCCTTCGGCAACGCGTCCAGCTCCGAGGCGAAGGCCAGCTCGCCACCGGCGATACGGTAGGCGAGCGGCTTGATCCCGAAGCGGTCCCGGACGAGCACGAGGCGGCGCTTCGGAGCGTCCCAGATCGCGATCGCGAACATCCCGCGCAGCCGTTCGGCGAAGCTCGTGCCCCACTGCTCGTAGGCGTGCACGAGCGTCTCGGTGTCGGAGGAGGTGCGAAAGCGGTGGCCGGCGCGCTCGAGCTCGCGGCGGAGCTCGGCGTAGTTGTAGATCTCGCCGTTCTGGACGACCGTGCAGGTGCCGTCCTCGTTCGCGATCGGCTGGTCGCCGCCGGTGAGGTCGATGATCGCGAGCCGGCGGGAGGCGAGGCCGATCCCGTCGGCCACGAACGCACCGCCCGCGTCGGGGCCGCGGTGGATCAGCGTCCGCGCCATCGCGTCGAGCCGCTCGCGGTCGACCGGCGTCTCGGAGGCAATCCCGCAGATCCCGCACATGGGGGCGAGTCTACGGGCGGGTCGCGCTAGACCGCGTCGGGCGCGGGGGCCGGCTCGCGCACGAAGAGCACGCGGGCGGCGGGACGCGGCAGCCACCAGTTCCAGCGGCCGAGCAGGCGCATCAGCGACGGCACGAGCAGCGCACGGATGATCGTCGCGTCGAAGATGATCCCCGCCGCGAGGCCGATCCCGAACTGCTTGATATCGAGGCCGGGGCTCGAGGAGAGCACGATGAACGCGAACATCAGGATCGTCGCGGCGCTCGTCACGAGCTTGCCCGTGCGCG
>CAIYXH010000130.1 GCA_903930195.1 uncultured Actinomycetes bacterium
ACCTTGACGGCGAACGGCTTGCGCGAGGCGAGAACGCGCTTCCCGAACGTGACCTTGCGGACGACGTAGTGGTCAGGAGCGACGGTCGCGCTTGCCGCCAAAGCGGCGCTGCTCGAGCCGAGCGTCGTCTTGTCTGCGCCCGAGCTCGCGGCCGTCGACCCGTCGGCCGACATCGATGCCGAGCCGTTCGACCTGCTGGTGCTCGCGTTACCGGAGCTCGATCCGCTGGACGTGCTGCCGCCCGAGGTCGTGCCACCGGGAGCACGCCGGAACCTGGGCGAAAAGGGTCGGACCTGCGCGTCTGGACTAAGCTCGGCGACGTGGGCGGCGCCTCGGATCCGCAGTCGGCCCCTGCGCACGACCATGGTCGCGACGACATCCAAGGGATGCGCGGCCTGGCTGTGCTGGCGGTCGTGCTCTACCACATGGCGTGGCCGCTGCATGCCGGCTATCTCGGCGTCGACGTCTTCTTCGTGATCTCGGGCTTCGTCATCACGCAGACGCTCCTCGCCGAGCTGTCGCGAACCGGACGGCTGAGCATCGTCGGCTTCTACGCCCGTCGCGTGCGGCGGATCCTGCCGGCGCTCGCGCTCATGCTCACCGTCATCTGCCTGGCCGGAATCCTGCTCGACCCCGCCGCAGTCGCCACCGGAGCCGCCTCGACGGGGATCGCCGCCTCCGTCTTCGGGGCGAACCTCTACCTCTACCTCTACCTCTACCACGCGAGCACCGACTACTTCGCTGCGGGGACGCTCGATCCGACGCTGAACCCGCTGCTCCACACGTGGTCGCTCGGGGTCGAGGAGCAGTTCTACCTGGTCTTCCCGTTCATCCTCGTCGCGGTCGGCGCGTTGGCCCGTCGGCGCCGCTCCATCGCGCTTGCTGCCGTAATCGGGGGCCTGTCGGCGGTGTCGGTCGCGGCTGCGTGGAGCGCGGCGGGTGGCCGTGCGGTGCTCGGCTACGCCGCCAGCGCCCCCGAGGAGCTCGGGTTCTACAGCCTGCCGACGCGGGCCTGGGAGCTCGGCGCGGGGGCACTGACCGCGCTGGCGCTCCCGTTGCTCCGGCGGCTGCCTGCGGGATGGGCTGTCGGGTTGGGATGGGCGGGTCTTGCTGCGGTGCTCGCCGGCATCGCGCATGTGTGGGTCGGCCGGCTGCCGGGCGGCATCCCTGTGCTCGGCGCCGTCGGCCTGCTCGCCGCCGGCGCCGCGCACGTGCGCGCGCGGAACCCCGTGCTGCGGATTCCATGGCTCGTCCGCATCGGCGACGTGTCCTACGGCTGGTACCTCTGGCACCTGCCGCTGATCGTCTTCGTCGCTGCCGCCTGGCGCGGCACTCGCGTCACAGCTGCCCTTGCCGCGCTCGTGGCACTGGGGCTCGCCGTGCTTTCGTACCGGTTCGTCGAGAATCCGATCCGCCGCGGCGCGCGCTTCCGCGGGAGGCGCGTCCTGGCGCTCGCGGCCGTCTGCGTGGCGCTGCCCGCAGCAGCGGCCATCGTGCAGCTGGAGGCGGTTCATTCGATCTTCGCGCACGCACCGTGGGTCGTGGCCGCCGAGCCGCATGTCGGTGACGGGGCCGGCTGCGACGACGCTCCGTCGCTTCCCGACCCGGCCTGCACGTGGCGTCACCCGCACGACAAGGGAAGCGTCGTCCTCGTTGGGGATTCGAACGTCGAGCACTTCAGCGAGACCATCGTCGCCGCAGCCAAGGCGATTCCCGTGCAGGCCACGATTGCGACGCCCAGCAGCTGCCCGTTCGTGAGGCTCGGACAGCGTTTCCCGTCGTACGGGCAGGCCGACGCCGATCGCTGCGCCGGCTTCGTCGACCGAACGCTCGCCCAGCTCGAGCGGCTGAAGCCCTCCGTCGTCGTCTTTGCGGCCGACTCCGGGAACTACGTCGAAGATCCCACCGTCGCGACCCGGCTACCCGGCGGCGCTTTCGTCACGGATCCGCGGCAGCGAGAGCATGTCTGGGAGATCGCGGTCAAGCGCACGGTCGACGCACTGACCCGCCGCGGCATCGAGGTTCTCGTCGTGCACGAAGCGCCCCGCTTCCCGGAGTGGTCGAACAGCTGCTCTGCGGTCCGCGTCTGGCTCGGCGGCTGCACGCTCTCGCATCCGCGCGCCGACGTCGAGCGCTACGAGGCGCGCACGGTCGCAGCGGAGGATGCTGCGGTGGCAGGCAATCCGCGCGCACGTACGGTGAGCGTGACCGACGCGCTCTGCTCGGCGCAGGTCTGCACGAGGCAAGGGCCGGACGGTGCGTGGTGGTATCGCGACTTCACGCACCTGAGCCCCGCCGGCTCGCTGCAGGTGACCCCGGTCTTCGTGGCCGCGATCCGGCGAGCGCTGGCCGCCGAGTCCCGGCAGTGATCAGGCGCTCGCGCAGGACGAACGTGGTGGAGCTCCCCGGCTTGGACTCGAACCAAGAACCCCTCGGTTAACAGCCGAGTGCTCTACCATTGAGCTACCGGGGATCGATCGCTCGGCGCTGATTCTAGCCAGTGCCGCGCCGGGTCACCCGACGTGCAGATCGACGCTCGCCGGATGGAGCTTCGTCCCATCCTCGGCCGACGGCTCGAACAGCGTCACGGTGACGTCGCCCGCCGGAAGCGTGAGCGTCGTCGACCAGTCCCCGCGCTCGGGTGCACCGGCGGAAGCGGTCACGAGCTTGGTCGCGACGACCTTCCCGTCCTGGACGACCTCGAGCTCGAGCGTTCCCTCCGTCACCACGGCGGAACCGCTGAGCTTCACGGGGTTCGAGACCTCGGTGCCCGGGTCGGGGGAGTCGATCACGACATAGGCGCCCGGGAGCAAGTCGGCGTAGTCGTCAGCGGTTGCGGCGCCGGCGAGCGTCGTGCCGTCGCCGCCCTCGAGCGGCACTGCGCCGGTGCCGTCGACGGAGATCGAGACCTGCGTGACCGTCGGGAACTGGGTGAGCGTCTGCACGATCTGCGCCTGTGCCGCCCGCGACGGCGTGGCGCCGAGCTCCGACGAGAAGGTCGCCGCCGCGGTTCCTCCGGAGATTGCGAGCGAGACGAGCCGCGTGCCCGACGGGATCGCGGTCGTGTCGCCGCCGGACGGCCCCGCGAGAAGCGCGTCGATCGCGGCGGTCGCGATGGCCTCGGTGTCGGCCACCGAGGCGTTCACGCGCGTGAGGCGTCCCGCGTCGAGGAACCACGTCGCGACCTGGCGTGCGCCGGCGGTCTGCGTCGTCGTTGTCGCGGCGGTGGTCGTCGTTCCGCCGGTCGAGCCGCAGCCGCTGAGCAGGCACGCGCCGACGGCGAGCACGAACAGAGCAAGAGGCGTGCGCCGTCCCATCTACCGAGTCTGCCAATCCGGGCGGCGGTCGCCGTGAGGCGGCGAGTATCCTACGAGCGTGAGCCCGCTGGCCGTCGTGCTCCTCGTCGCCGCGCTCGCCCTGGTCGGCGCGACGGAATGGCCGCGCCTGCAGCGACTTCGCGGCGAGCGCACCTCGTTCGCGCGGCCACGCCGGCGTTCTCGCTCGAAGGCGAAGCTCGAGCTGGTGCCGCAGGACGAGCTGCCGGATCACGAGGAGTTCGCCCGCTCGGTCGAGCGTGACCTCGCTGCGCTGCCGACGATCGACGAGCGCGACCCGCGCCACTGATCGCCTCGTCGTCTAGCGAACGGTGACGGTTCTGCGGAACGTCGCCGTGTTCGGCTTGATCTTGGCGACGTCCTCGGTGTTCTTCGTCTCCTGGACGTCGGAGACCTGAAGGCTGACCGTGTCCCTGCCGGTCGGCGCCCGAAGCGTCACTCGGCCACCGGCGAGCTTCGCGGTGACGTGATGGCCGTCGACCGCGGCGATGAGCGAGCGTGAATCGACTCCGGAGCCCGCGTCGGTGACCGAGAGGACGATGGCACCCTTCCGCGCCGAGACGAGCCGCACCTTGGGCGGGGTGGTGTCGTTCACCCAGTAGCGGAAGGTGAACGGTCCCGCATCGTCGGCCGAGCGCGTGTCGAAGACGATGTCGTAGGTGCCCGCGGTCGGCAGCACAGCGCCAGCGACCGGCCGTTCGGCGCCGAAGCTCGTGAAGTACGGGTTCAGCTCGAGCGGCAGCCCCGTGTAACCGGTCAGGTGATCCTCGTCCCCTGCATAGACGACGTGCGGCACGGCCTTGCCGGAGGTGACGAGGACGCCGAAGTTGGCGACGGGCTGGGTGAGCGTCACCTGGTAGACGCGCTCCGGGCCCGGGTAGGTCGTGTCGCCGCCCGTCGGGTAGCGGTAGGCCGAGACGAGCGACTGCCCGCCGACGGTCGTCGCGGTGTACGTCCCGGTCTTCGTCAGGGGCGTGGCAGGCTCGGTGCCGAGGACGGGATGGCTGACCTCGACCCAGAACGGGATCCTCCGCGAGACACCGGCCTGCGTGAGGACGGCGAAGCCCGTGATGTCACCGGATGCTGCAGTCGTGGCGACGTTCGCGGTGATCGCAAGGGAGTCGGGGATCGAGACCGTCGGGTCGGCGGTGAAGGTGACGCCGGTCTCCGGGTCTTGCACCTGGAGCGCCACCGACCAGGAGCCGGAGCCGCCGCCCGCGTCGCTGAGCGCGACCGACTGTGTCCCGCCGTTCACGGCAAAGGTCACCGACGACGGCTCGGCGAAGAACAGCGGATTGTCGGCGCGGGGCAGATCGATCAGCCCGCCGCCCTCGCGCAGCACCGAGACCTCCTTGCCGTCGGAGCCCTTCACGGGCTCGGCGGTCTGCACGAGCGCCGACTTGACCTGCGGCACCGTCCACGTCGGATGGTGCTCGAGCAGAAGCGCGGCTGCGCCTGAGACGTGGGGGGTGGCCATGCTCGTGCCGGAGAGCTCGCCGTAGGGGCCGCCCTGGTCGTTCGGCAGCGACGAGGTCGTGTCGACGCCGGGCGCGCTGACGTCAGGCTTGAGCTGCAGCGAGATCGGTGTGGGGCCGCCCGACGAGAAGTCGGCGATCGTGTCGTCGGCGGTCGTCGCGGCGACCGTGATCGCCCCCGCGGCGTTCGCCGGGGAGCTGATCGAGCCGGCGCCGAACTGGCCGTAGTCGTTCCCGGCGGCAACCACCGGCACGACCCCTGCGGCCGCCGCGGCGTTCAGGGCCTTGACGACGATGTCGCGTGACGGCTCGACCTCGGGCTCGCCGAGCGAGAGGTTGATCACGTTCATCCCGTCCCGGACGGCCGCCTCGACCGCCGCAGCGATCTCGGCGGAGTTGCCGTCGAGGCCGAAGTCGGGCGTCGGGATCGTCAGCGCCTTGTAGTTGCCGAGGTACGCCTTCGGCGCGACGCCGGAGAGCTCGGTCTTGCCGTCGGGCGTGTTGTGGTCGCCCGCGGCGATCCCGGCCACGTGCGTCGCATGGAACGACCCGTCGGGCGTCGAGGGATCGAACGGGACGCCCGCGTACGTGTAGGTCGCCCCGGCGGGCGGGAACGCGCGCTGCACGATCACCTTCGGCGTCGTCAGCTTGGTCTGGCCCTTGGGGAAGCCCTTCGGATAGCTGTAGCCCGCCGAGGAGAAGTACGGGTGTGTCGCCTCGAGGCCGTCGTCGATGATCCCGATCTTCATCCCGGCGCCTGCGTTCGCGAGGGTCGAGCCCCAGAGCTTGTTGGCCCCGATCACCTCCGGTCCGGTGGTGGAGAGGGAGTGATACGTCAGGTTCGGCCAGACCTTGGCCACGCCCGGGATCTTCGTCAGCAGCGGGACGGAGCTCTTCGGCACGACGAGGGCGAAGCCGTCGGCGACGAGGGTGTAGCGCCAGTGCACCGTCGCGCTCGGGATCGCGTGGACGATGTTCCGCTGCGCGACGCGCTGGGCGGCGGCGATCTCGTCGGCGTAGGTCGTGCGCGACGCTGCGGTGAGGGTGCGCTCGAGCACGCTCACGGGAGGTGCCTTCAGCGTGACGATGACCTCCGTCATCGGCTGGGGCTGTGCGGCGAGCCCGTCACCCGAGACGCACACGGCGGCAGCTAGGGCCACCAGGAGAAACGCAAGCGCTCTCAGAGTGCGGATGAAAGGACTTGAACCTTCACGCCCCGAGGGGCACACGGACCTGAACCGTGCGCGTCTACCAATTCCGCCACATCCGCGTGGGTCGCTCAGTCTAGCCAAGCCAGATCGAGCCGACAGAGCTGGCGGCGTGTCACGTTCCTTGTCACATCGCGCCGCTGGACACCTCTCTGCGGCTGGAGTAGCTTCGCGTTGTCATGGCGCGGTACATGCTCGGCTTCTGGCTTTCGATCATCGGCACCGGGTACCTGGCGACTCACTACGCCCACAAGGCGAGCTACGCCGATCGAGGCATGGCTGGCTTTTGGGCTGTGGTCGGTTGCCTCGTCACGTCCGGCTTCGCGATCGGGATTGCGAGCGAGACACGGCGCCCAACCCGCCGCCGGAGAGGCGGCGCATCCGACGAGTCAGGAGACTGAGATGCAGGTACTGGACGACCTCGTAGGGCAGCTTGTCGACGTCACGCAGATCACAGCCGTGTCGGCTCTCACAGCGTCGGGGATCTTCACAAAGGCGCCGAGTGGCTTCGGTGTCGGGGAAGGCGCGCTGAAGGTCAACTCGGCCGATGTCGTGGCAGTCGAGCCGAGACCCTTCGGTGTTTCATTGCAGCTAGCGGATGGTTCGAGGCTGGACGTCGAGCGTTGGTAGCTCGGATGGCTAGTGTCTAAGCAGCTGGAGCCGATCCTTGCGAAGCTCGATCGTGGCAAGGAACATGCTGATGTCCTCGTCGGGCAACTAGAGCGGCTGAACGATCAGCCGCTGAGATCAGAGATTCGCGTTGAGAGAACGCTTCCCCCGGACACTCCGTGGGAGGTCGTCGGACTGCCAGGTCTTGGGTGCGCGACGGCGGTTATCGCCGAGGCGCCGAAAGCTGACGTCAGCGCCGGGGTTCGGTTCGGTGACGCCCTGCACAACTACCGGTCAGCTCTAGACCACATGACCTGGCTAGTCGTCAGGAAGCACACACCGAAGCTCAACGCGTCAGCTGCCCGGCTCGTGCAGTTTCCGTTCGCCACCAGTCGTAAGTCCTTTCACCGGGATCCGTTGGGTCGTGGCATGCGGTACTTGCGTAACTTCTCCGATACGGACAAGCATCGAATCATCGTTCCGGCTTTCATCGGGATCTTCGAGGCTACCTTCGGCCCGAAAGCGGTCGATTCTCAGATCGTGGCGGCTCGTTTGCTCGTGAAGCAATCGCAGACACTCCAGGTCGGTACCAAGCTCATGCGGTTTTGGTACGCCGGGGGGCCGCCGTCACGCATGATCGGTGTCGAAGGACAGCTCGCGGCCACTCCTTCGCTTCCCGGTAGGCCTCCCGTCATGGTGGCTGAGTTCCTTGGAGGCCTTCACACGAAGACCCGGGAGATCGTCGACGGTCTTGCGACCTTTTTGTAAGAAACGTTATGCAGAGGATGACCGGCGCTCGACCACCGGCTCTACGACGTCTGCGCCGGTTCCTCCGTGGTTGGGAGAAAGGTGATCTGCATGTTCCGCCGCATCGCCATGGCTTCCAGGATCGTCCGGAAATGATGATCGCTAAGCCTTTCTAAGCACGCTTCACCAATGCCGCACTCACGCTTTCCGCTCCAGATGCTCTGAGCTGCGCGAATCACGAGTTCCTCCGTCGTAGACCATCCGCGCGCGGCAAGAAGCCCGTCGAAATCGATCCACCTGTCATGCACGTACTTGCGAACAACGTCGGTATCGAGATGGCTCATGTTGAGCAGATAAACAGCCGGCAGGTACTCGGTAGCTTCGGTCATGGACGTGAGCATACGCCAACGCGCAGACGACATTTGCCCACGATCTATCCTCGCTTCTCGTTTGAATTCAGAGGCGTAGACGACGAGACTCGGACAGGCTGCCCGTTGCTCGGATCTGAGCAAAGGCCAGCTTGTAGAACTGCTGGAGTTCGTTCGATGCGTCGAGCAGCGACAACTGGGCGGCCCCGATATCCGTGGGCGAAGGTTGCGGAGCTAGCGCATCGATCGCCTCCGCGAGGTCGGTCACAAAGCGTCCCGTTGAGTCACTAGTCGGAGTACCAGGGCCGAAAAGCAGGGAGATGCGAGCGCTACGCACCAGGACGGCGTCCCGATGCTCCCATGCGTGTTCCGTTGCCAGCTTCATCGCGGCAGCGTCTCTCGCGCGCTGAACCTCACCCACCGCGTTCCGCAGCTTCAAGAGGCTCTGCGACGCAGCAGTCGCATAATCGTCCGCCGCATTGAGCATGCGGTCCCGGCGGCGCTCGTGCAGGTCATTACGCGAGGTGAGCCAAGCTCCGAACGAACCGGACAGAAGCGCCGTCAACACAAGCACCGCTGCTGGCCAGAAATGCATGAGAGGATCGTAGGAGGCCGGACGGACGGGCTGGATGTCCCAAGCAGACACGCTCACCGAGGCAGCGCGAGGAGGGTCCCGACGCGCGTTCGCGATCCGGCGGGGTGGCCGGGCCGTGACCAGCGGCTCGCGGTGCAACCCAAGGATGGAAGCGGAGGGTCGACACCGAGACCATCCGTCGTCGCGCGCGCGTAAGGATGGCTGCCGTCCATCCGAGCGCCCGCGCCGGGCGAAAGTTGGCAGACGCAGTTGGTCTCGTCGCAGCAGCGATTTGGCTCTAACAGCGGTGCGTGGAGCGGGTCACGAACCCGCAACGTTGACCCTGACGACACGGCTGTGACAAACCGTGTGACAAGCGCCTACTTGGCGCTGAGCGCGTTGGTCTTCGCGGGCTTCGGTTTGGCCTTGTTCACGAGCCGGTTCCACGCGCTGAGATCGTCGCCGTGCCACGCGAGCTTCTGAATCTCGCGGTACAGTGTCGTCTGCTTCTCGGGTGTCGTTGCGGATCGCGCCAGCCGCTCCGCCTCGTTGTACGCGGCACGGGAGATGAGCGGCTTCGACCACTGAAGCGCGAGTGTCAGGACGTCGTGTGGGGACAGCGCCGCGGCCTTCACGCCCGCCCGCTGGGCAGCGTGAAGTTCCAGCTCATCGAAGCTGGCTCTCCGGCGGAGACCTTCGCGGACGCTCGCCTCGAACTGCGTCCACTCGGTAGCGCTGGGGGCCGGTGCGTTGTGGGCGTGAGCGTCGGCGTTCACGATGCGGTGGAGCTTCGGCAGGAGCGTGTGGGTGGCGCGCATGGCTTCGTTGAGCCGGTAGGTGATCTTCCCAGTCGGTGAAAGGCCGGCTCGAACGGCCGCGCGAGGTCTCAAGAGTGGGCGCGCAAAGTCTGGATCGGCGTGCGTGACGAGGTCGGGATCGACGGCAGGGTTCGCTTTCACGACTTGCGGCATACGTTCGCGTCGAATCCTGGTCTCAAACGGCGCCTCGGGTGTCGAGCTGGCGAATCAGCTCGGAGATAGCGTCGCCGTTGCCCTCTCCACGTACGCGGGGTTGTTCGACCGGGCGCAGTCCGAGACGAAGCTGCGCGCGATCCTCTCGGAGTCGTACGGGCAGGCGGTCGGCGGTTAGGCCTTCAGCTTCGCGGGCGGCGTCTCGCGGGCGCGCCGGAGACGGAGGGGCAGTCTCGTGACGCTCGCGAGCTGCCTCCTGAGCCGGGCGGCGCGGAGGGGCAACGCCTCCTCCTCGACTTTCTGGAGTCGGATCCCGTTTGCCCCCTCATCTACGAGCCAGAAGCGGCCGGTGATCGCCCCTCGGTTCGTCGGGCGAATCGTGATCTCCACATCCACCCAGGACGTCTTGCGGACGTCTATGCGGTGCGCGGGCAGCCGTGCGTCCGGTGCGGTCGAGTTCTCGTGGTTGTAGGCGTAGAAGTCGAGCGCACCAGGGATCTTCATCGCTACGTCGAGGGTGTAGGGCTGGCCGTTTGGCTCCAGATCGATCCGGGTCTCGTCGAGTGACAAGCCCATCTTCCCGGTCTCGGCGCGCTGGCTGGTCTCGGCCCAACGGCCGTAGAACGAGAGAAGCTTCTCGCCGGTGTTGTGGTCGCGGAAGACGATGGAGGCAACCGCCTGTCGGGCGGTTGGGCATTCTCCGTCCTGCCCTGGATCGTTGGCGACCTGGACCCGGAGGAACAGATTGGTGCTGCCAGTTGCCACCATCATGGGGGCGGCAGACGCACTCTGAGCAGCCGCGATGCCTGCCGAGAGCTGGACGGCTTGGTAGACCGTTGCTTCAGCCCGATCGACCCCGACGAACCGAAGACAGGGGGTGTCGTGCAGAAGCCCCTGAAGGCGAGCGCCCGCGACGAAGAACGAAGTTGCGGCGATCAGCAGGGCGCCGACGACGACTCCGAGAACGGTTGTTCCGAACACCGCGGCGAGCGCTCCGACGAAAGCACCGGGTGCGATCGTCACGAGACCAGCGAGGGTCCAGCCGGGTTTAAGGGAGAGCTTGAGAAATCGCCAGGCGGCCAACTTCAACAGAGCGTACGACGCCACGCGGCCGGATCGGGGTCTTCGCGTGTCACCGCGTGTCACATCCATCCTTCTCCACAGCGTCCGCTAGCGTCCAACGGTTTGGCTCAACGAAGCGATTTGGCTCAACCATCACGGTCAGAAGCCGACCGTGCGCGTCTACCAATTCCGCCACATCCGCTGGGCGCGCCAGTCTAGCGTCGCGCCTGACCCGTGGCCCACTCGGTACGATCCCCTCCGTGGCCAAGGAACGCGTTCAGACAATCCTCACCGGCGCGTTCCCGGACGCCGCCGAGCTGCAGGTCATCGACCGGGGCGGCGGCGACCATCTCGAGGTGCGCGTCACCGACGCGGCCTTCAACGGCCTCTCGATGATCGACCAGCACAAGCTGATCTACAAGGTGCTCGAGGAGCCCTGGACGGACGGGACCATCCACGAGCTGCGGATCAAGACCAAGGGCGTTGCGACCGAAGGAGCGAGCACGTGAGCTACAGCGAGAAGATCCAGACCCTCATCGACGGCTCCGACGTCGCGCTGTTCATGAAGGGCACGCCCGACGCGATCATGTGCGGCAACTCGGAGCGTGCGCTCGGCGCCCTCCGCCGCGCAGGTGCGCCGATCACCGCGGTCGACGTCCTTGCCGACATGGAGATCCGCACCGATCTCTCCGCGATCTCCGGCTGGCCCACGATTCCGCAGGTCTTCGTCAAGGGTGAGCTCGTCGGCGGCGCCGACATCGTCGAGGAGCTCGAGCGGTCGGGCGAGCTCGAGCAGACGCTGATCGCGAAGCTGGGCGAGAACTACTGGGACTCCCGCGGCGAGCAGACCGTCGCCCTCACCGAAGCCTGAGCGCCACGTTGTCGTAGGGACAGGTCTGAAGACCTGTCCCTGACCTGTTCGTACAACAGCAGGGTCAGGCTGCGAGCGCCGCGAGGACCTTGTCCGCGTGCGTCTCGGGCTTGACGTTGCGCATGATCTTCGTGATCACGCCGTCGGCGTCGATCACGAACGTCGAGCGGACGATGCCCATGTACGTGCGCCCGTAGCGCGACTTCTCGGCCCAGACGCCGTACGCCTCGGCCGCCGTGTGGTCGGGATCGGCGAGGAGGGTGAAGGGGAGGCTGTAGTCGGCCTTGAAGCCCTCGTGCGAGGAGACGCTGTCGGGCGAGACGCCGAGGACGACCGCGCCCGTGGCCTGGAAGTCGCCCCACGCGTCGCGGATGGCGCACGCCTGCGTGGTGCAGCCAGAGGTGTTGTCCTTGGGATAGAAGTAGAGGACGACCGGCTTGCCGCGCAGGTCGGACAGCTTCACCGTCTCTCCGGTGCCGCTCTGAAGCTCGAACTCCGGCGCAGGCTTTCCCTCTTCGACCACTGATCATCCTCTCGCTAGGGTGCAGTCGATGCTATCCGTGACGGCATGAACGTCTCGCCGTTCCTGCGCAACCTCGGCGTCCTGGCGCTGATCGCGGTCCTCGTCGTCGTCTTCAACCTCGAGACGTCGCTCTCGGTGGCGGCGCTGCTCGTGCGCTTCGTGGTGGTGATCGCGGTCGTCGTTGCGGTCTACCTCATCTGGCGGGACTTCGGCCGGCGCGAGATCGCGCTCTGGCCGGCGCGGGCGCAGTGGACGCTCTACGGCGCCGCGGCGCTCCTCGTCGCGGACATCGTCTGGTGGTACACGACGCTGCTCGCAGGCCCGAACGCGCTCGTCGCAGTGCTCACGCTC
>CAIYXH010000131.1 GCA_903930195.1 uncultured Actinomycetes bacterium
CAGAACCGCTGCTCGTCCGAGTCGAGGTACTTCGGGTCGATGCGTTGCCACTCGCGCTGGATCACGGCCAGTCGGCGGCCGACGTCAGAGGTCACCGGGACGAGCCATGCCGCGGGCGTCAGCTTGCGTCTCGCCCGCCGCTGGACGCGCCGCCTGGGGGCCGGCGTAACACGCGCGCCCTCGCGGTAGAAGTCGGCGTCGAGCAGCGAGTGGAGCGAGACGACGCGCTCGTTGTGCGTCGCGCCCTTCGGGACGAAGTCGACGACGATTCCGGCCTCCTTGCGCGGATGAATCCGCATCACCCGGCCGATCCGCTGCTGGTAGATCCGCTTCGACGCGGTCGGCGCCAGGTGCATGACGACGGTCGCGCGCGGGGAGTTCCAGCCCTCGGCGAGCAGCATCGCGTTGATCAGGACGTCGATCTCGCCGCGCTCGTAGCCCGCGAGGATCTGCGCGAGCTTCACCGGCGGCGTCTTGCCCGAGACCGCCTCGGCCTTGACCCCGGCCGCGCGGAACGCGGTCGCGAGGTTGTAGGCGTGGTCGACGCCGGCGGCGTAGACGATGCCGGGGGCGTCGTCGAATCGCTCGCGGTAGAGCGTCGCGGCCGCCATGTTCAGCGCTTCGTGGTCGAGGGCTGCGGCGAGCGCGCGCTCCTCGAAGTCGCCGCCGACGATGGGCACCGAGTTGATCGCGGCGACCGGCGGGACGCGCAGGCAGCGAAGCGGCGCGATGAGGCCGCGGCGGGCGGCGTCGGTGAGCGGGAGGTCGTCGACCGACGCCGGGAAGACGTCGGAGACCTGCTTCGCGATCAGCTCCTCGGTCGCTGTCATGCCGACGTAGACCGGCTCGCTGAACGAGCGGATCGCAGCCGAGGTCTTGTCGCCCAGGGCCGTGTGCGCCTCGTCGCAGATCACGAGCTGGTAGGCGGTGCGCGAGATCTCCTCGACGTGCCGTGCGAACCACGCGTAGGTCTGGATCGTGATCGGGTTCGAGACCTTGGGGCGGGCGTCGCCGAGGACGACGTCCGCAAAGCGGTCGGCGTAGCCGTGGTCGCGGAGCTCGCGGTTGAACTGGTCGACGAGCAGGCGGCGGTGGGTCAGGATCAGCACGCCGTCGGTGCGAGCCGACTCGACGAAGCCGGCGGCGGCGATGGTCTTGCCGGAGGCCGTCGGGTGGCGGAAGCGATAGCGGCGCGCGGCGCCCGGGTCCTCGGCGATCGAGAGCGGCGCGACCTCCTCGTCCTCGTCCACGTCGTCGTCCGTGACGTTCTCGACGCTCTCACCTTCGAGCGTGAACTCCTCGTCCTCGTCCTCCTCTTCGACGGCCTCGTCGGCCGCGGCGCTGCCGTTCGTCCCGTTGGCGCCCTCGGCGGCCTTCTGGTGCGCGGCGATCAGCTCGGTGAGCATCCCGGCAAGCGCGTCGATCTGGTGGCGGCGGAGCTCGGTGCCCGAGGCGAGGTGCGGCGGCTTCTCGGAGAGAACGCGCTTGAGCCCGAGCATCAGCGAAAAGCTGACGCGCCACTCCGGCGAGGGCTCCGTGCGGCCGGCGTCGAGCTCAGTGATCGCGGTGTCGAGCGCACGCCGGAACGCCGTGCCGGGAGCCAGGACAACGGACGCGTCATCCTCCGCGCGCAGGAATGGCTCACCTGCCCAGGCTTCTGCTCGGAGGGCTGCTGCCGCAAGTTCGGCTGGCGCCTCCGACGGGATCGGAGATGGCGTAAGTGTCTCGTGCATGCGTGCGACACCACCCGAGTGTCGCCTCTACAGGAGCGGCGTCGCGGGTAACCCCCGACGCGTGCCGCACTCACACAATACCGCACTCGGCGGCCGGAATGGGGGCGCGCTTGCGGCTGCGGGCTACGCGTCGAGGTGGAGGATCCAGTTGCCGCTGACGCGCGCGTTCGGCGGCGGCGGCACGACCGTGCTCTTCCCGAGCCAGCGGCAGCTCCAGCTGGCGACTGCGCCCTTCGTCCAGACGCCCGTTGCGAGCATCTGTGACCCACTCGAGAGGGTGAAGAGGACGGCGCAGCTCGTGCGACCCTTCGCAGCGATCGTGGCCGCGGTTGCGATCCCTGTCGTCACGTAGGCCGACCGGCCCGGCGAGACCGCGAGCATCCGCCGGGCCTGCAGCGGAGACGTCTGGTTCCAGGCCGCGGCGCAGGATCGCAAGGAAGGCCCGGCATCCCCATGAGCCGTGGCTGCAGGACCTCCCCCCGCCGCGCCGACCACAAGGGCCGCGACGAGTGCTGCCGTCCGTATAGCCCGATCAGTATACGACTGCGTGTCAGAGATGTGCCAGGTGGCGCGCAGCGGCAGCATCGAGGTGCACCTCGAGCGGCATCGATCCCGTCTGCAGCAGGCTTCCGGGGATCGCCTCGTCGATCGGGCCGCCGAAAGCCCGGGCGACGGCATCGGCCTTTGCCTCGCCGGTTGCGAGCACCACGATCCGACCGGCCGAGAGCAGAGCCGGCAGCGTCAGGGTGATGCGGTCGACCCACGGTTCGAGCCCTGCCGGGCCCGAGGTCACGAGCGAATCACGGACGGCCAGCTGCGGCGAGCCGGGGAAGAGCGAGGCGATGTGGCCGTCCGGGCCGAGGCCGAGAAGGACCAGGTCGAGGGTGACGTCCGTGAGCTCGGCCGCGTAGGCGGCTGCGGCTTCGGCCGGCGGGAGCTCGCCCCGGATTCGGTGCTCGGTGGGGCGGTGCGCGAGCCGGTCGAGCAGCGTGTGGCGGGCGAGGCCGTAATTCGACCGCGGATCCTCGGTGCGGACACAGCGCTCGTCGCCCCACCAGACCGAGGCCTTGCGCCAGTTGGGCTCGAAGCCGGCTGCGAGCTCGTAGGCACCGCCGGCGGTCGAGCCGCCGGTGAGGACGATCGCCTGGCGTGCAGTCGCGGCGCGGGCGAGAACTGCTGCGACGGCCCGGAGCGGGTCGTCGTCGACGTGGAGCTCCAGCTCACTCCTCGCCGCGGGCGAGCTCCTTGGAGCGCTCCATCGCGGCGTTGATCGCGTTCAGGAAGGCGGCACGGATCCCGGCCTGCTCGAGCTCGCGGATCGCGCGTGTCGTGGTGCCGCCCGGTGAGGTCACCATCTCGCGGAGCTCGACCGGGTGCATGTGCTCGTCGCGGAGGAGCTTGGCGGTGCCGAGCATCGTCTGGACGACGAGCCGGGTCGAGATCTCGCGGGAGAGCCCGAGCAGGAGCCCGGCCTCGATCATCGCCTCGGCGAGGAGCGCGTAGTACGCAGGCCCGGAGCCCGAGACGGCGGTGATCGCGTCCATCGCGCTCTCGGGCACCTCGACCACATCGCCGACGGCGCGCAGCACGGTGTTCGCGCGCTGCATGTGCTCGGCGGTCGCGTGCGTCCCGGCGCACATGCCGGCGATGCCCTCGTGGACGGTCGACGGCGTGTTCGGCATCGAGCGCACGACAGGCACGCCGTCGGGCAGCTGCCGCTCGATCACGGCGGTCGTGATCGCGGCCGCGACCGAGAGGACGGTCTGCTCGGCGGTGAGGCTGCTGCCGACTTCCGTGAGCAGCGCCTCGATGTCCTGTGGCTTCACGGCGAGCACGACGACATCCGCGCCGGCGATGGCCTTTGCGTTGTCGGTGGTCGCCTCGACGCCGTGGCGCTCGTGCAGCTCTGCGACCCGCTCCTCACGCCGCGAGGTGACGACGAGGTCGGCCCAGTCCGAGCTACGCAGCCCGGCGAGGAGCGACTCGCCGATCCGGCCGGCTCCGAGAATTGCGATGCGCATTCCCCAATGGTAGGAGGCCGGAGCCGAATCCCGCCAGGAGATACACGCTCGCGATCCCGGCCCACTCGCCGTAGGGCGCGAGCAGGACGTCCGTCTCCTCCGCCTCGACGGAGCGTCCCCAGAGCGCGGCGGCCAGCTTGACGAGGCCCAGATCGCGGACGAGGCCGTGCTCGTAGCGGCCGAGACCCTCGAGACAGACGACGCCTGCCGACCACGGGCCGAGGCCGCGCTCCCGCGCGATCCGCTCGACGACGGTGCCGGTCGGATGGGCGTGGAGCCCCTCCAGGTCGAGCCCGCGGCAGAGCCGCACGAGCGTGGCGCCGCGGCGGGCGCCGAGGCCGAGGCGCTGCAGCTCGGCCGGCGCGAAGCGGCCGAGGTCGGCTGCCGTCGGCGGTGTCTGCAGGTCGCCGACCGCGACGGTGGCAGCGCGAATCACGCGCGCCTCGTTCTGCCGCGCCTCGCGGGCGGTGATCAGCTGGCCGGCGACGGCGCGCAGGAGCGACTGGGCGACGGTCGCGGTGCGCAGCGGACGGAGGCCGCGCAGCTGCCGGATCGGCTCGCGCAGCAGCGCGTCGTCGGCGAAGCGGGTGAGGAACGCGCTGTGGTCGTCGTCGAGGCCGAGCATGAAGCGCATCCGCTCGACGCCCGCGTCGCTCGCAGCCCGCACGCAGACGGCCCCGTCCGCGCGCTGCCAGGCCTGCGCGCGCTCGGGCCCCGCCTCGGTGAGAACGACAGCCGTGACGACGCCCTCGACGACGCGCCGCGTCGCGTCGCTGCCGTGGCGCGTCGAGAGCCGGAGTGCGTAGGGCCCTTGCGGGCGGAGCTCGGCGTCGATCACGAGCCGACTCTAGTCGGCTCGCGCGACGACTACCGCTCGGCGGAGGTGAGCTCGCCCTGGAGGTTCGAGGCGACGTTCGCGGCCTGCTCGAAGATGTCGAGCGCGTCGTGCTCCCGGCCGGCGTCCCGCAGGAACCGCCCGTAGGCGCGGAGGACGTTCGCGTAGTTGCGCACGGTCCCATGGAGGCGGAGGAGCTCGATCGAGCTGCGGAACGCATCGTCCGCCGAGGCCTCGCCGAGCCCGGCGCGCGCGTCGGCGATCGCCCACCACGACTGCCCTGCCTCGTTGGGGAACTCCTCGGCGAGCGCGAGCCCTTGCTCCGCGAGGCGCAGGCCACCGGCGTAGTTGCCACGGGCGATCGCACAGGTCGCCTGCATCCGCCGGATCACCGCGAGGTCGTCCGTATCGCCCGGCGTCCCGAGCAGGCGCTCGGCCTCGGCGAGGTGCTGTTCGGCGACGTCGAGGCCGTCGGGGTCGATCATCGCGGCCTCGGCGCAGGCCAGATGCGCGCGGCCGAGGTGGAGCGCATCCTCGGTGGCCTCGAGCAGCGCGATCGCGCGGCGGAAGTTCGCGAGCGCCGCCTGCGGCTTCGCCTGCTCGATCGAGATGCGTCCGAGCGACCAGTAGAGGCGGACGCGGGTGTACGGATCGACGAGCTCGGTGGCGCCGGCGGTCACCTCGGTGACGACGGCCTTCGCGCGCTGGAGCTCCCCGAGGTCGGTGAGCGCGTAGCTGAGGTAGGTCGCGAAGCGAATCCGGGTGGCGACGTCGTTGGGCGCCTTCTCGGCGAGCTCGGCGAGGCCTTCGTCGAACAGCTCGACTGCCTGCCGCGGCGTTCCCGCAGCCGCGTACGCGTGACCCAGCATCAGGTAGACGTCGGGGCGCGAGACGGCGGTGACGAGCTCGGAGGCGATCGCGTGGCCGAGGTGGTCGATCGTCTCGGCGTGGGCGTTCCGTGAGGCGGCGTCAGCACCGAGCGCGACGCGCGCACGCACGACGGCGGCGAGATCGGCATGGGCGACCGCATCGTCGAGCACCTCGAGCAGCTCGCGGGTCGCGCCCTCGCCTTCGAGCCGCAGCCGCAGCTCGAGATCCGACAGGCGCAGCTCGCGCGCGGCGGTGTCGTCGAGCTGAGAGCCGGTCTCGAGGTACTGCGCGGTGACGCCGAGCTTCTGCGCGAGCACGCGCAGCGCCTTCACCGAGGGGCGCCGCGCGCCGGCCTCGATCCGCGAGATGTAGGCGTAGGAGACGCCGGGGCCGGAGAGGTCGCGCTGCGAGAGGTTGCGCTCGAGGCGCAGCCGGCGGAGGCGGTCGCCGATGCCTTCCGTGTCGGTGTGGTTCGAGCCCTGCACGAGGCAATCGATGATGCCCCACCCTCCCGACGGCGTCAACCGGAACTGGACACTTGACCAGGTCGCTTGACAACAAAAGTGGACACGTGTGTTCTACGAAGGGTCAGGTGGTCAACAGGGGAAAGGGGGTGGGTCGGATGGTGCCGTCGTGGGTGAAGCTCACGCTGGTCGCCGCTCTGTGCGTATGCGCAGCAGCGCTGATCGCTGGCGTTCCGTGGGGGCCGTAGCCTCCACACGGCCCTTCTAGGGCAGCAGTCGCGTGACGTGCCGGGCGGAGTGTGTCCTCCTCCGCCCGGGGCGTTACGCTCGGGCGATGCTGCGCCGGGTTGCCTCGCGCCTTTCGCTCCGGAGCCGGGAGCAGAAGCTCCGTCTCCTCTACGAGCTCCTCGAGCCCGGGCCGGAGACGACGGTGGTCGACGTCGGGGTGACGGACGCCCCATTCGGTGCGGGTTCGAGCGACAATTTCTTCGAGGCGAGCTACCGCTGGCCCGAGCGGATCACGGGTGTCGGGATCACCGAGCTCGACCGGTTCGAGGCGG
>CAIYXH010000132.1 GCA_903930195.1 uncultured Actinomycetes bacterium
CCCGCGGGGTGCGCGTGCTCGCGGGCGGCAAGGCTGTCGACGTCCCGGTCTCGCGCGTCGAGACGAGCGATCCCACCGGCGCCGGCGACGCGTTCTGCATCGCCTACGTCGCCGCGCGCGCGGCCGGTCTCGCTCCGCCGAGCGCAGCGCGCCGGGCCGCCGCCGCGGTCGCAGCGGTGCTCGCGGCGACGTGATTCTCCTGGTCCGCACCGCGGAGGCCACGGTCGGGCTCGATCTGGAGTCGGGCGAGCTCGCCCTCGCGGAGCCGTTCGACGACGAGCCGCAGCCGGTGCTGAACCTGCCGCGGGTGCTGGCCGCATCCGCCGCGGGTGCGACGGTCATCGCAGCTGTCGACGCCAAGCCGCCGCTCCTCGTCTCCCACGACGCGGGGATGACGTGGCGCGACTCGGGCCGCGGTCTCCCGGTCGGCCAAGCGATCGCGGTGGCGCCGATGGCGCCCGACACGATCGCGTTCGCCGCGCACGACCGGCTCTACCTCTCCCGTGACGGCGGCGTCTTCTGGACGGCCCTCGGCGTGGAGCTTCCGGAGATCGAGGCGCTGGGGTGGGCGTGACGCCGGGACAGGGCTTCAGACCTGTCCCAGCCGAGCGCTACGGGAGCTGAAGCTCGCCGCGGGCGAGGATGACGGCCTGGCCGCCGACGCGGAGGCGGTCGACGCGGTGCCCTTCGCCGAACGCCTGGGCGAAGAGCGTCGACGGGCGGCCGATCTCGGCGCCCTGGGAGATCTCGATCTCGTCGCCCCAGGCGATGCGGCCATGGCGAGCCAGGTGGACGGCGAGCGGCCCGGCGGCCGACCCCGTGGCGGGATCCTCGGCGATGCCATCCGACGGCGCGAACATCCGCGTCTTCCAGCCGGAGCCGTCCCGCGCGAAGGTGTTGACCCCCAGGTCGGTGATCGCCGCCAGAGCGGGCAGGTCGGGCCGGAGCGCGGCGACCTGGGCGGGCGAGCCGAGCTCCACGTAGACGTGACCTGGGCCGAGGTCGTACGACTCGACCGGAAGCCCTGACCCCGAGACGCCGAGCGCAGCGAAGAGCTCGTCGGCCCGCGCGAACGGCTCCCAGGCGGGCAGCGGCTGATCCATCCAGCCGAAGCGCAGCGCCGCTCCCTCGCGCTCGAGCTCGACCGGGACGATCCCGGCGAGCGTCTCGAGGTTGATCACGATCTTCTGCAGTGGCCCGCCGAGGACGAACGCCGTCCCGAGCGTCGGATGCCCGGCAAAGGGGAGCTCGCGGGCGGGCGTGAAGATGCGGATCCGGACGTCGGCGCCTTCGAGCTGTGCCGGCAGGACGAAGACCGTCTCCGAGAGGTTCAGCTCCTTGGCGAGCGCCTGCATGTCCTCGCTCGTGAGGTCGCGCGCGTCGGTGAAGACGGCGAGCTGATTGCCCGCGAGGGCGGTGTCCGTGAAGACGTCGCAGAGCACGTACCGGAAACGGCGCACGCCTCGAGCCTAGACAGGAGCGTTCCCCTGCTGGTATAAGGCGACCCGCCTTAACTTTGTAAGGCTCACCTGACAGAAGGAGCAAGGATGCGTTCTTCTTCCAGAACCACTACGGCTTGGCGGCACGGCGCGGTTCTGCTGACGGTCGCGATCGCCGTCGTCCTCCCGGCAGCGGCGCAGGCGGCAACGACGGATCCGGCTGCGAACGCCGTCCTCCGGACGTCGCCGCCGGCAGTGAGGGTCACCGCGGAAGGGACGACCCGCGTGTCGGTCTTCAACGAGAATCACCGGCTCGTCGCGCACGCCGACGGGGCGCGCGTCGCGCTCCCGCACCTGAAGAGCGGCGTCTACACGGCCGTCTGGTCGGGGTCCACGGCGGGGACGTCGGCGTTCGTCGTCGATCCAACCGGCGCTCCGGCGCTCGTCGAGGACGCCCATCCGGCGTACGCGCTCGCGTCCGAGAGCGAGACGGCACCGCGGTGGCTCGCCTTCGTCGCGATCATGACCTTCATCGGCGCGCTCGGCCTGCGCTTCCTCGCGACGGCGCCGGTTGCGCGCCGCCTCGGCGACGCCGACCGCGCTGCGGTGCTCGACACGGCCGATCGCCGCCTGCTCGAGATCGCCGCCGTCGCAAGCGCCCTCGCGATCCCGACGTCGCTCTGGCAGCTCGACGGCGAGAAGGACGCGCCCGTCTTCCATTACCTCTGGCAGGAGACCGACGGGAACATGTGGCTCGCCCGGCTCCTGCTGACGCTGCTCGCCACGCTGATCGCGATCCCGGCCGCCGTGCGCGCACGCCGTGCGCCCGTCGGACGCGCGCTCGAGGGCGGGTTGCTCGTCGGCCTCGCGGCGGCGGCGTGCGCCCTCCTGACCGTGACGCTTCCCACGAAGCAGCCGCCCTACAGCGACGGCCGCGCGGCGTTTACCTCGTTCCTCGACTGGACGCACCTGATGGGCGCGTCGATCTGGGTCGGCGGCCTCGTCGCGCTGGCCGTCCTGACCGTGCTCCTGCGCCTGCCCGAGGGGCAGGGCCAGCTCTTCTGGCCGCGCGCGCTCCGCCGGTTCTCGCTCGCCGCCACGGTGTCGGTGGGCGTGATGGTGCTCAGCGGCTTCTGGACGGCGTGGATCCACGTCGGCTCGTTCCGCCTGCTCTTCACGACCCTCTACGGGCAGACGCTGCTCGTGAAGCTCGCGCTCGTGACGGTGCTCGTCGCGCTCGGCGGCTTCCACCAGCTCTGGCTGCTTCCCCGGCTCGACGCGATCCGCACCCACGGCGGCTCCGGCTCGGCCCTGAAGCTGGGGCTGCGCCACTTCCGTACGGTGATCGCGCTCGAGGCGGTGGTGGGGATCGCGATCCTCGCGATCGTCCCGTTCCTCTCGAGCTCGGCGCGCAACCAGAACTTCCAGAAGCACGTGGCCGACCTGACACAGACGGCGGGGGCGATCAGCCTGACGCCGTCGGGCCTCGAGCCGGGCCTCGCGGACTACACGGTGAAGCTCGCCGGGGACGCCGTCTCGCCCGTCAGCGTCGCGTTCTCCTCGTCGAGCCTCGGCGTGCCGGCGACAAGGGTGCCGGCGACGAGCATCGGCAACGGCCTCTACCGCGTCACGGGCGCCTACACGCCCATCGTCGGCAACTGGACGGCCCGCGTCGCCGCAGGCGCCGAGACCGCATCGTTCACCCTCCCCATCGTCGCCGTGGCGGCCGATCTGCCCCGCTCCCCACAGCCGCCCGTGCGCGACTCGACGTGGATCTGGGGGATCGCCGAGACGGCGATCGTCTTCTTTGCCCTCTGGGCCGCGCTGCGGCTCTCGGCCCGCGTATCCGCGCGGCGCCGGGACGTCGTGCGTGTCGAGACAGCAGCCCAGCGCATCTGAGCTGCTTGCCAGGTGGCGCCGCTCCCCCATCGGAGCGGCGCCACCCCGCCACACCCC
>CAIYXH010000133.1 GCA_903930195.1 uncultured Actinomycetes bacterium
AGTGCGTCGGGATCCCCATCCGGTGGGCTGCGTCGTGCACCTCGAACCAGCGGTCCGGATGCTCCTTCCCCGGGGCGACGATGCGGCGGACGCGATCGGCGAAGACCTCGGCGCCGCCGCCGGTGAGCGCGCCGAGCCCGACCGACTTCAGCTCGCGCAGCACCTCCTCGTGCGTCAGCCCGGAGATCGTCGTCATGTGGTGGATCTCGGAGGCCGTGTAGCACTTGAGGAACACATCCGGCAGCGCCTCGTGGAGGCCCGCGATCGTGTCGCGGTAGTAGTCGAAGGTGACGTGCGGGTTCTCGCCGTTCACCATGTGCACCTCGGTGAACGGGTGCCGCTCGTAGTCGGCGACAACCTCGGCGACGAACTCCGTGGGCGACTTCGTATACGCCTGCTCCTGCTTCTGCGTGGCCGCGAAGGCGCAGAACTTGCACTTCACCCGGCAGACATTCGTCTGGTAGAGGTAGAGGTTCTGGATGAAGTAGACGCGGTCGTCGCCGCCCCGGACGCGGCGCGCGAGATCCGCCAGCTCGCCGAGCGCGAGCAGATCGTCGGACTCGAGCAGCGTCAGGCCGTCCTCGAGGTCGAGCCGCTCGCCCGCGACGACCTTCTCACGGATCTGGTCGAGCAGCGTGTCGGTGGCATAGGTGGTCATTGCAGGTCGGCTCCGTTCACGAGACGCGGTCAACGACGGCATAGGTCAGGGCTTCGAGCTCTTCGCGATGGGCCTCGCCGCTCAGGTGCTCGCGCGCCTTGGCGGCGTACTCGAGCGCGGCCTCGCGCGAGCGGGCGAGGGCGTCGGTGCCCGCGACCCGGGCGAGCGCCCCGTCGAGCGGGCCGCCGGCGAGGGCGGCGTGGACGACCTCGTCCTGGGCAGCGGCGAGCAGGAGCGGCATCGTCGGCGTCCCCTCGCGCAGGTCGGTGCCGGGGATCTTCCCGGTCTCCTGCGTCTGGCCCGCGCAGTCGAGGATGTCGTCGGCGATCTGGAAGGCGATGCCGAGCGCGAGCCCGTAGGCGCCGAGCGCCTCGTCGCCGTTCGAGCCGAGGAGGCAGGCCGCCTCGAAGAGCTTCCCGGTCTTGAGCGCGCAGCGCTCGAGGTAGGCCTCGATCGTCGTCTCGGGCCGGCGCGTCTGGCGGCGCTGCATCGCCTCGCCGCGCGCGAGCGCAAGGCAGCTCTCGGCGAGCGTCTCGACGGCGGCCGGGCTGCCGACGGCTGCGAGCTCGCCGAACGCGCAGGCGAAGAGGTAGTCGCCGGCCGAGAGCGCCGCATCGGGGCCGAAGACCGACCACGCGGCAGGCATCCCGCGGCGCATGCGCGCGCCGTCGACGAGGTCGTCGTGCACGAGGGTCGCCATGTGCACGAGCTCGACCGAGACGCCGGCCGCAAGCGCGGCGTCGCCGTCGGACGAGAGGAAGCAGAGGAGCGGACGCAGCCGCTTGCCGCCGGCGGCCAGCGCTTCGGCAGCGACCTCCGAGGCAAAGCCGGGACGCCGGGCGACGGCCAGGACGAGCCGTGCTTCGAGCTCCGCCATGTACGCGGCGAGGCCCGGAGTGGTGTCGACAGCAGCGATCGCCATCACGCGACGGTACCGGTGTGGATCGCAACGATCGAGCCGGCAAGCAGGCGGAAGCGCACCTCGCCGAACCCGGTGTGCTCCAGGAGCGCCGCGAGCTCCTCGGCGGGCGGGAAGCGCCGCACCGAGGCAGGCAGGTAGCTGTAGGCCCCGCCACCCGGGATCGCGCGGCCGAGCAGCGGCACGATCCGGTCGAACCAGAGCGAGAAGAACGGACGCAGGACGCCGCGGGGCTGCGTGATCTCGAGGATCGCGAGCCGGCCGCCCGGGCGCAGCACCCGGCGCAGCTCGCGGAGCCCTGCCTCGAGATCGGAGAGGTTGCGGGCGCCGAAGCCGATCGTGGCCGCGTCGAAGCTCCCGTCGGCGAAGGGCAGGGCGAGGACGTCGCCGCGCAGCCACTCGATCGCCGGCTCCTTGCGGCGGGCGCGCGCGAGCATCTCCTCGGAGAAGTCGAGGCCCGTGACATGCGCGGCGCCGGCCTCGAGGTCGGCCAGGGCGAAGTCGCCCGTGCCGCAGGCCGCGTCGAGCACGCGGTCGCCGGGATGCACGACCGCTGCGGCGGCGAGCCGCCGCCAGCGCAGGTCGAGCCCCGCCGTCATCACGCGGTTCATCCCGTCGTAGACCGGCGCGATCCGGTCGAACATGGTGCGCACCGCATCCGGGGCGAGGGTCACGCCGACGGCTCCTGTCCCCAGCGGGCGACGAGCGCGTTCTCGACGCCGAGCTGGTCGAGCACGCGGCCGACCATGAAGTCGACGAGCTGGTCGACCGTCTCGGAGCCGTGGTAGAAGCCGGGCGAGAGCGGCAGGATCGTCGCACCCGCACGGCGCAGCGTCACCATCGCCTCGAGGTGGATCAGCGAGAGCGGGGTCTCGCGGGGGCAGAGGATCAGCTTCCGCTCCTCCTTGAGCGCGACCGTCGCGGCACGGTGGATCAGGTTCTGGCTGCCGCCGGTCGCAATCGTGCCGAGCGTGCCGGTCGAGCAGGGGCAGACGACGTAGCCGTCGATCTTCGCCGAGCCCGAGGCGTACGGCGAGAACCAGTCGTTCGGGTCGACGATCGTGACCGCATCCACGGTGCCTTCGACGAAGCGGGCCAACGTCTCGTCGCGCGAGAGCCGGACGCCGTTCGACTGCTCTGCGCCGTGCAGCTCCGTCGCGATCACCTGCAGCGCTGCGCCGGAGGCGCAGACGCCGACCTCGGTCCCGCTCGCCGCAAGCGCCTCGACGAGCCGCTTGGCATAGAGCGCACCCGACGCGCCTGTGATCCCGACGAAGACACGCACTCTGCGAACAGCCTACGGGCCGGGGGGCGTCAGCCGCCGGTGCTCTTCGGGCCCTTGGAGGCCTCGAGGAACGTGGAGATCTCGTGGAGATACGTGCTGCCGAGCAGGCTGAAGGACGGCATCGGGCTGCCCTTGTTCACGCACGACGGGCACTTGAGGTGGGCGACTTGGAAGACGATGCCCTTGTTCTTCGCTCCTTCGGCCGACAGATCCGGGGCGCCGAGGTTCGAGCCGCCCGCGCCGAGATAGGTGTGGCAGTTGGCGCAGCCTGCGACTGCGAAGAGCTTGGCGCCGGCGATCGCCTGCTTGTTGCCGACGAAGCCCTCCTTGATCGCCCAGGTCGGGACGTCGGTCGCGAGCTCCGAGCCGAGCGCCTCCTTGGCGACGGCACCCTTGTAGGTGAGCACGCCCATCGAGATCATCGCGAGGATCGCGGCCACCATCGCGACCGGGCGCCGCAGCGGCCGCCGCTCGGCGCGGATGTCGTAGAACGGGAGGCCGATCAGCAGGATCAGGCAGATCGTCGGCACGCCGACGGTGCCGAGCACGACCGACTCCGGCCACTTGAAGACCCGGAGGAGATAGAAGAGGAAGTAGAAGTACCAATCCGGCCGCGGGACGAAGCTGATCGTCCCCGGATCGGCCGGGTCGTCGAGCGTCTTGCCGAGCCAGCCGGACTGGTTGTCGCTCGTGCCGTCGGGGCCGATGCCGAGGTGGTGGCCCGGCGTCGTCCACTTCCAGATCACGGAGAGGCCGATGATCACGACGACGACGACGAGCGACATGATCGTGTCGTGGAGCATCCCGAAGGG
>CAIYXH010000134.1 GCA_903930195.1 uncultured Actinomycetes bacterium
GGAGCTGACGCCGGTCGCGGTGTTCGTCGTGACGGCGGGCGGAGCGGAGGTCGTCAGGACACCGTCGCTCCCCTGGTCGGTCCCGGAGCTGTTCGTCGCGACGACGCGGTAGTGGTAGGTCGTCCCGGCCGTCAGTCCCGTGAGGCTGACCGAGACGTTCGTCGCCGTCGTGCCCGCGCCGGCGCTCGTCGTCGCGGTCTGCGTGCCGTACGAGGTCGTCGTGCCGTACTGGACGTCCCAGGTGGTCGCGGTGCCATTCGGGTTGACACTTCCGCTCACGGTCGCGCTCGTCGGGCCGACGTTCGAGACGGCGCCGGTCGTCGCGTTCGGCGTGCCCGCCGCGAGCGCGGTGCCGCCGAGGATGAGCGCCCCGGCGACTGCCAGGACGAGGAGCCATGCCGACCTCACACCCGACTGTTTACCGGCTCGTCTGTGAAGGACGTGTACGAACGGTGGACGGTTACCGGTCGGCGAAGGTGCGCAACGTGGCGAGCACCTCGTCGAGCGACCAGCAGATTCGGCCGCACGAGGCGATCGCCCCGGCGACGAAGAGGTTCATCCCGTCGCCCGGCGTGTGGCCGCGGCGGCGTTCGAGCCGAAGGTCGGTCGCGTAGCCGACGATGCCGCGGTAGCGTGGGTCGCCGGCGCGGACGAGCTCCGCGAAGGCACCGATCTCCGCCGCGGTGCCATCGTCGATCATCGGCCCGTCGAGCCATGCGAGAACCGCGTTGCAGCCGCGGAGGGCCTCGCCGTCGACGCGGTAGATCTCCTCGGGGGTCAGCTCGGTGACGGCACCGAACTCCTCGTGGGGGACGAAGACCTCGAACCCCTCGCTGCGCAGGCTCGCTGCGACCGTGTCGAGCCAGGCCCGCTCGGCCTCGCTGAAGAGCGGGCCGGCGAGATAGATCCGCAGGCTCACGCTGCCCGCACGATCCGGTCGCGCCCGGCGTCCTTCGCCTGGAGCAGCGCCTGGTCGGCGCGGTGGATCAGATCCGCGAGCTCCTCGGTTCCGTCCCACTGGGCGACGCCGACCGAGATCGTGCGCAGGTCGTGGGTCGCCTCGCGCATCCGCTCGACCACCTCGACCGCGTCGTCGAGTCCGCAGGCAGGAAGCAGGACGCCGAACTCCTCGCCGCCGAGGCGGGCGACCAGGTCGACCGACCGCACCGCAAAGTTCCAGCGGGAGGCGCAGTGGACGAGCAGCCGGTCGCCGGCGTCGTGCCCGTGCTCGTCGTTGTACGCCTTGAAGGTGTCGATGTCGATGATCGCGAGGCTCACCGGCGCACCGGCCCGGGCCGCGCGGTCGAGCTCGAGCGGAGCCTCCTCGTCCCAGGCCCGCCTGTTCGAGAGGCCCGTGAGGGGATCGGTCTTTGCCTCGTCGAGGAGCCGCTCGAGCAGCTCGGCGCGCTGGATCGCGGCACCGAGCGTCGAGGCGAGCATCTGCAGCACGCGCAGCTCGCGCTCGCCGAAGGCATTCGGCTCGGCCGAGAAGACCTTGAGCACGCCCGAGATCTCGTCGCCGTGGTGGCGCATCGGGACGACGATCATCGAGCGGGCACCGACCGTCAGCGCCGCTTCGCCGTTCGCGCGCTCGTCGGTCTCGGCGTCGTCGCAGATCGCGATCTCGCCGGTACGGACGGAATGGCCGGAGAGGCTTCCGTCCATCGAGAGCCGCAGCCCGACGTGTGCCTCGCCGGTGCCGGAGCCTGCGCGGTAGACGAGATCGCGCCCGTCGACCAGCTCGACGACGGATCCTTCGGCCCGCGTCAGGCGGCATGACTGCGTGACGATCTCGGTCATCACGGCCTCGAGATCGAACGCCGAGGTCGAAAGTGCTTCGTGCGTCGCGACGATCTCGCTCAGGAGCTCGAGGTCATCCGCGGCGGAGGCGCTGTTGGCGCCAGGGTCTGACGGCATCCCCGGAGGCTAACCGGTGTGACCGAACACCGACAGGGACAGTTGGCCGTGCTCGCAGACGGAGGTGGCCGGCGCGATCGCCGCATCGAGCCGCCCGCCGCCCTTGGGTGCGAGCTGCAGCCGGTGCGCGACCGGCTCGCACGCGCCCATCTGCGTCTCCCCGACGCCCGGGACGTCGGGGGAGAAGCGTGCCGTCGCCGCCACCGTCGTGCGGGCCGCGACTGCGATCCGCTGCGCGGGCGCGCGCCAGATCGGGTGCGTGGGGAGAGCGCTCCCCGTTGCGCCGAGGAGGCGCAGCGATGGGTCAGCGAGCGTGCAGGCCTTCGACGTGTGGTTGCGGACGACGAGCCGGTAGACGATGTTCCCGGCGCCCGGGCTGTTCGGGATCATGCGAAACGTGCTCGAGAGCGACGCGGCCGTGCACGCTGCGGGGACTGCCCCGGTCGAGGCCGTCGGGACGATCGCGACGAGCGCGAGTATCGGTAGGAACGCTGCGAGCCTGCGGAGCATTTCTACGATCTTGCCCAATGATCGTCGACTCGAACAATCTGCTCGGCGAACTCGAGCGGGCCTGCGCCGATGCGGGGCTCGATCCGACGAGCTTCGTGGTGTTCGTCGTCGACCAGCCGCGCCCCGACGGTACGACGCCGATGGCGTACCTCCAGCCGGCCGGCGTCGTCCTTCCGGACACGGTCTCCGTCTTCCGGATGGCCGGTGCTGAGCGGGCCGGCCGCTACCGGCTTCGCAGCCATCGGTTGGCCGTCTGGCGGGAGATGCCGGGGTATCCCCAGCACGCGCTCGGCCCGATGCTTCGGCACGAGCTGGAGCACGCCCGCCGCTGGGAACGGTCAGGTGTCTCGTTCTTCGAGGCCGACGACCTCCTGCGCTCGGCGGTGCGGCGGACGGGCGGGGAGGGATACGGCGCGATCCCGAGCGAGCGCGAGGCGAACGACGCGTCGGCACGGTACGCCCGGGCCGCGCTCCCGCGGCGCGCTTTCGACGAGGTCTGGGCGCATCCGGAGTGCCGCCCGCTTGTGACTGCGGCAGACGCGCCGGAGGACGTCGTCGCAGCGACCATCGACGCGCTCGAGGCCCGGCTCGACTGGGGCGTGCTGCTGTCGCCGGCGGAGCGGACGCGCTATCTCGAGGCGTTGCGCGGGACGATCGCCGGCTGGACGCCGCCGCAGCTCGACGCTAGGCGGCCGGTGGCACGTATCGAGCTCGTCTGAGCCCGAGCGTGTCGACCCAGGGGCCGCCGCTCCGGCGCAGCTCGATCCCGAGCCCGACGAAGAGGACGCCGATCGCCACGAAGACGAACGACGTCCCGAGGTTCCCCGTCCAACGCTCGACGTAGTGCGCGAGGCCCACGTTGAGGAAGGCCAGCCCGAAGAGCGCCCAGGTTGCCCGCTCGAGGCGCGCCGCCCCGATGAGCCCGGCGATGCCAAGGATGAGCGTCGGCCAGATCGCGTGGTGGATCGCGAGGACATAGGCGAGGCCGATTGCAACCGCGCCCAGCCCCACGAGGTGCCACCAGAACCCGGCGCGGCGGGCATCGCGACGGTCGGCAGCGAGCCCGATCAGGAGCAGGAGCGCACCGGAGGCGACCAGTGCCCACGCGCGCGGATCGAAGCTCTGCGAGCTCGTGAACGCCGGTACGAGCAGCTCCGCCGCAGCGACGATCGCCACCGCAGCCCAGGCGAGACAGAAGGCGAAGCCCGAACGCCGGTGCGCGACGAGCGCGGCGACGAGGACGATCAGCGCGAGCGAGAAGTGGCTCCCGCCGAAGCTCGACGACGGGTGGGGGATGCTGATGGCGCCGAACGGATCGAGGCTCGGCGCGGCCGTCGGCTCGACCGTGGCGGGACGACTCGTCGACCAGACGCCGATCAGCCGCTCGAACCCGACCGCACCGGTCGTCACGAACGAGACCGCCGTTGCCGCGAAGACCCCCGACGGGATCCTCCAGTCGCGGCGCGCGTACGTGCGCGCGAGCGCGATCCAGGCGGCGAGAAAGCCGAGCGAGACGAGGAGCACCCAGAGGCCGCGGGCCGAGCCGTGCGCCTGGTCGACGATCGTGAGCGCGGCGCCCGTCGCGATGAACGCGCCGAGGTACCAGAGGATGTTCGGCGGGTCGAAGACGGGAACCTCGACCGTTGACGCAGTAGTCGGCTCGACTTCCACGAACCGATGATCCCATCGGGATCGGTCGGCATCCGGCCGGGGTCCCATAGTTGGCGGATGGGCTCCATGCGCGAGGCGATCTACCTCGGCGACAACCTCGACCTGATGCCGCTGCTCCCCGAGGGCGCGTTCACGTTGATCTACCTCGATCCGCCGTTCAACACGGGGCGGCCGCAGACGCGGCTGACACTCGTCACCCAGCAGGACGAGGGCGGCGACCGCACGGGCTTCGGCGGGCGCCGCTACCGCACCGAGTCCTCCGGCACGCTCGGCTACCCCGACACGCACGAGGACTACCTCGCCTTCATCGAGCCCCGGCTGCGCGCCGCGCACCGGCTCCTGCGCCACGACGGGACGCTCTACTTCCACATCGACTACCGCGAGGCGCACTACTGCAAGGTGCTGCTCGACGAGATCTTCGGCCGGGAGTGCTTCCTCAACGAGCTGATCTGGGCCTACGACTACGGGGCGCGGACGAAGCGCCGCTGGCCGGCGAAGCACGACACGATCCTCGTCTACGTCCGTGATCCCGAGCGCTATGTCTTCGACGCCGAGGCGGTCGACCGTGAGCCGTACATGGCGCCGGGGCTCGTCACGCCGGAGAAGGCCGCCCGCGGCAAGCTCCCCACCGACGTCTGGTGGCACACGATCGTTTCGCCGACGGGACGGGAGAAGACGGGCTATCCGACGCAGAAGCCGCTCGGCGTCCTCCGCCGCATCGTCCAGGCCTCCTCGCGCGAGGGCGACTGGTGCCTCGACTTCTTTGCCGGCAGCGGGACGCTGGGCGTCGCCGCGCGGGAGCTCGGGCGGCAGGCCGTCCTCTGCGATCTGAACCCCGCCGCGGTCGAGGTGATGGCGACGCGCCTCGGCCTGCCGGTGATCGAGCTCGGGTCGCCTGCCGAGACTCCCTCGCTAGAGTCAAGACGTGGGAGATCTGAGCGTTCGTGACCTGGTCGCGGCGCGCGGCGGCGAGAGCGTCGAGCTTTGGGGGCGCACCATCAACCCGCAGTTCGCGCGTGTCCTCAAGACGATCGGCTTCGATCGCACCTGGGCTCGCGCCGAGGGCGCGCATCTCTGGGACGAGAAGGGGAACCGCTACCTGGACTGGCTCGGCGGCTTCGGGATGTTCAACGTCGGCCGCAACAACCCGCGCGTCCGCGACGCGCTCGTCGAGGCGCTCGGGCTCGACCTGCCCGGCTCGGTGCAGCTCGGCGCCTCGCCGCTGCCGCCGCTCCTCGCC
>CAIYXH010000135.1 GCA_903930195.1 uncultured Actinomycetes bacterium
AGCTCGACCGGTTCGAGGCGGCGTTTCCGCAGGTGACGGCGGTGCGCGCCGACGGCCGCAGCCTCCCGTTCGCCGACGGTGCGTTCGATCTCGGCTTCTCGAACGCCGTCGTCGAGCACGTCGGCGGCGGCCGCGAGGGGCAGCGTCAGTTCATCGCGGAGCTGTGCCGCGTCGCCGACCGCGTCTTCGTCACGACCCCGAACCGCTGGTTCCCGTTCGACCCGCACACCCTGCTGCCTGGAGTCCACTGGCTGCCTGCGGGAGACACGCGTGACCGGCTCCTACGGGCCCGCGGCTTCGACGATGTGCTCGACCCCCTGGGCCCGCGCGCGCTCGCGGACTTGTTTCCGTACCCGGTGCGTGTACTCAACCGGGGCATGACCCTGATCGCCATCGGCCCCGCGTGAGCCAGAACGGCCGCTTCACGGCGTTCCTTGACCGCAAGCCGGTCTGGCTGCTCCACGTCTTCGTCGTCGGCCTCGCGCTGCACAACCTCGTCGCAGCAGAGCTCTACCACGCAGGTCTGCGCGGGAACGCGCTCGAGGCGGTGTCGTCGTGGAAGGAGCTGCTGCTCGCCCTCGGGCTGGTCCTCGTCTGGCGCCAGGCCGGGTATCCGCACCGCTTCCGGCCGACGCGGCTCGACTGGCTCGCGCTCGCCTTCGGCGCCTTCGTCGTCGTCTACGCGGTCATCCCGCAGTCGGCGCTCGGCGGCGGGGCGACCCATCGCGGCATCGCGCTCGCCGCGCGTCACGACCTGCTGCCCGTTGCGGCGTACTTCTTCGGCCGCGCGCTCCCACTGACGACGGCGGACGTCCGGCGCGTCGGCGCGACGATCATCCTCGTCGCCTGCGGGGTTGCCGCGTTCGGGATCGTCGACATCTACGCGATCCCGCTCACCTACTGGCGGCACACCGCCATCGGGTGGTTCACGACCCAGCTCGGATTCGACTACAAGGGCACCGGCCTTTCCGGCCTACCGCAGAACTTCATCTACAACACCGGCAACGAGATCCCGCTGCGGCGGCTGGTCTCGACCTTCCTCTCGCCGCTCGCGACCTCGTACTTCCTCGTTGTCGCCCTGCTCCTCGCGGCGTCGTGGCGGCTCGCGACGCACGCGCGGCTCCGCGTCTGGGCACCGGTCGTGGCGCTGCTCGTCGTGGCCTTGCTGCTGACGCACTCCCGTTCCTCGATGCTCGCGTTGGCACTCGCACTCCTCGCCTTCGCGGTCGTGCGGCCGCAGTGGCGCGTCCCGCTCGTTGCCGCGGCGGTCGCGACCGTCGTCCTCAGCGTGGCGTTCGTCAAGGTCTACGGCCACGTCGCCCCGACGACGAGCTTCACGACCGCCGAGCTGAAGGAGCAGCGCGCGCACGCCCACAGCGCAGCCGGCGGCCAGGCGGTCAGCGGCTTCCAGGACGCGAGCACCGAGAGCCACCTGCAGAGCCTTCGCGACGGTCTTCGCACCGACTTCCACCATCCGTGGGGCTTCGGTCTCGGCAACGCGGGCTCCACCGCCGCGCGCACCAAGGTGACGATCGAGGCGGGCGAGTCGAGCTACACCGAGCTCGGCGCCGAGACAGGCATCGTCGGCGGGCTGCTGTTCGTCGCCTGGTCGCTCGGGCTGCTCGTCGGCACGCTGCGCGGCGCCGCGTGGCTCGGCGCGTCGTTCCTCGCGCTGCTCGCGCTCGGCCTGCAGACCGACATCATCGGCGTGCCCTGGCTCGTCTTCGTCGTCTGGACGTTGGCGGGATGGTGTGTGACGACGCGAGACCGCAGCTCCGTGGCACCCTAGGCGCCATGGCGATCCATCCCCAGGTCGACATCGGCCACGTCCACCTGAAGGTCTCCGACCTCGACCGCGCGCTCGCCTTCTACGAGGGTGTCCTCGGCTTCGAGCTGCAGCAGCGCTTCGGGAGCCAGGCGGCCTTTCTCTCCGCGGGCGGCTACCACCATCACATCGGCCTGAATACCTGGGAGTCGGCGGGCTCCTCGCCGGCACCGCGTCGCGCGCCGGGGCTCTACCACACGGCCATTCGCTACCCCGACCGCCGCGAGCTTGCCGACGCGCTGCACCGCGTGCTCGAGGCGGGAATCCCGCTCGAGGGTGCAAGCGACCACGGTGTCAGCGAGGCGATCTACCTGCGCGACCCCGACGACAACGGCGTCGAGCTCTACCGCGACCGCCCGCGCGCGGAGTGGCCGCGCCAGGCCGACGGCGAGCTGTCGATGACCTCGGGCCCGCTCGACCTGCAGGCGCTGCTCGCCGAGCTCGACTGATGCACGCCGCGCGGTTGCACGAGCTCGGGGGCGGCGTGACCGCTCCGCTCGCATCGGTGCCCGTCACGAGCACGCCTCCGGCGACCGCCACCGCGACGCCCGGCACAGCCGGCTCGGTCACGGTGGGATCGGGGGCAAACGCACCGACGGTGAGCTGGCCGAGCACCGGACTCGCGACGACGCCTGTGAAGGTCAGTGTGACGCCCGTCGCGGCGACCGCCATCAGCGTCACGGGCGGCTTCGCCGCCGGGACGACGGCCGTGCAGGTCACGGTCGCGAACAGCGCCGGTGACGCGGTCACCGCGTTCGACGCACCCCTCGATGTCACCTTCCCGGGTGCCGCTGCAGATGTCGTCCCGGCCTACAGCCACGACGGCACGACCTGGACGGCGATCCCGCAGATCGTCTCGCCGCCGACCCTGCCGGACGGGTGGTACCGCGACTCCAGCGGCCTCCTGCACGTCCTCACCCGCCATGCGACGTTCTTCGCGGTGCTCAACAAGGGCGCGACCGTCAGCCCGGCGCTCGTGCTGAAGACGGGTGTCCGGCCGACGCTGAACCTGAACTACAGCCGCAAGCTCTCGTTCTACGCGCAGCAGACCTTCCCGGGGACGCTGACGATCACGCTGAAGAAGAAGGGCGCGAAGAAGGTGCTCGGCTCCTGGCATCCCACCGTGGCCGTGCAGACGAAGGTGATCACGATCGTTGTCCCGAAGGCCGCCCGGAAGAAGGGGACGTACCTCCTCTCGATCGTCGGCGCCGCCGGGCTCGAGCGCACCACGCAGACGACGACGCTCACGTTCGTGGCCAAGCCGCGCGTCGCGCTCTGATCCGCTGCGGACCGCGCGGGTTCTCTTCACCGGAACTTCAAGAATCGCGGCTAGCCTCATCCGCGGGTCGTGAAGCGCGTCGCTCTCCTCGTCTTGCTCCTCGGAGCGCTCGGTGTGTTCGCGCCCGCGGCACTTGCCGACGGCTGCGGCGAGCCGGCCACCACGCCGCTCTGGGTGGACTTCGCCGGCCACAGCGCGCCCATCACGGTCAAGCCGGGGATGGTGCTCTCGGTCGACTCCGGCACCGACGTCCCCGCCCAGATCCGTTCCGAGGGCGGGGTCACGATGCTCTTCGACCTCAACTTCAAGAACCGTGTCGGCACCACGGCGAAGCCGGCCGACCCGTCGCTGATCGACGCGCGGGCGCAGTCGTTCTACACCTACGCCGTCGGTGTGACCGGCTGCCAGGATCCGTACATCGCCGAGAACGAGCTCGCCGGCGCGCAGACGGCGACCCCGTGGACGCCGAACAACGCGCAGTACCGCGCGAACGTCCTCGAGTTCCTCACCGCCCTGTCGAAGCTCGGCGCGCGGCCGCTGATCTCGGTCCCGAACCCGCCCTACGTCGCGAGCGACGACGCGAAGCTGTGGTGGCAGGAGGTCTCGCAGGTCGCGATCATCCTGCGCCAGGTCTACTTCACGAAGCCGAACGCGGCGCAGATCCTGAAGCTGGGGCCGGTGGCCGCGAGCCGCACGCTCCGTCAGGGGATGCGCGGGCTCGTCACCCACCTCACCTCGATCGGCATCCCCGCCGGCAGGGTCGCGCTCGAGACGCAGTTCACCTCGTCGCCGGGCCTCGGCACGCGCGCGGGTATCGAGCCGAAGTCGGCATGGATGGAGTACGTCAAGCTCGAGGCCCTTGCCGCGAAGGCCGTCGCGAACCAGTTCAAGCTCAACAGCATCTGGTCGTGGGGCTGGGCGACCTTCAGCACGACCGGCACCGTCGACCCCGACAAGGCGGCCGCGGCGTGCGTCTACATCTGGACGCACGACCAGACGCTCTGCGACGGTCCGGGCGCCGCGGGCGACGGCTTCGATACCTCGCTCACCGAGGGCCAGCTCACCTCGATCCCCGCCGCCGACCGCTGCGTCTTCGACAGCGGCGACCCGATCGAGCGGAACACGGTCAACCGCTACACGAAGCTCACCGGGGACTCCGGCTACGCGACGAGCGTCCTCCTCGAGCAGCTCGTGCTCAAGGACGCGCAGGCGGTCGACCCGAAGGACGTCGTCTCGGCCCAGCGCGCCGTGATCCATACGAGCTTCGACGGCAGCCTCGCCAAGTATCGCGCCGCGGTGATCGGGGCGCACCTGACGCTGCTCGACGCGCGTGCGGTCATCGCCGCGCGCCTGCAGAAGGACGAGGTCGAGGCGAGCCTCCATCCGGCCGCCCCGACGAAGCCGGAGATCGCGGACTTCATCGCCACGTACGCGAACGAGCCCGTGCGGCTCGTGCAGATGACGGAGAAGGCCCCGTGGCTGAACGGCGCGACGCGCGGCTGGGCGATCTCGACGCTCGCGCCGGACGAGGTCTTCGACCTGCAGGCCGGCGGCTCGATCGACACCCCGGACGGCTCGTTCTCGGTGACGCCGGAGAGCTCCGTCTTGCCGCTCGGCCTCCTGCCGCACGCCAAGCAGGTCGACGCCGCCCGCACCGCCCTCACCCAGCTCGGCCGCGACGCGAGCTACCGCACCTGGCTGCTCAACCAGGAGACGGCCCTCCTCGGCAGCGCCTCCTGCCAGAACGACCAGGTCCCGACGGCGATCGAGACCGACCTCTCGCCGTTCGTCTCCTTCCTGCTGCCGTCGTAGCGCTCGTTGCGTCGTGAACCGGGACAGGGCTGAAGCCCTGTCCCTACAACAAACGCGCCGCCCGCTCTCGTAGGGACAGGGCTTTAGCCCTGTCCCGGTGTCAGCGGCGAGAAATACGTCCTGTGGGCGATGCGACGCGCCGTACCGTCGCAAGATGCCGCGTGCTCCCCGCGTCTCCTTCGGGCCGTATGGCTACTTCCACGTCATGACGCGCGGCGCCCGTCGCTGCGCGATCTGGCCGGCACGCCTTCGTGCTGATGGAGAACCACTTCCACGCAGTCGTGGATGCCGACGCCGAGGAGCTCTCGGCCGGGATGCGCGAGCTGAAGAGCCTCTACTCGCATCGCTTCAACGACCGCCACGATCGACGGGGGCCGCTCTTCCAGGGTCGGTTCGACCTCCGGGTGATCGAATCGGAGGAGTACCTCTCCGTCGCCTGCGAGTACGTGTGGAACAACCCGGTCAAGGCCGGGCTCTGCGCGACGGCAGCCGACTGGCCGTGGTCCGACTTCATCGAGCAGCCGTGGTTGCAGTCGCGGCGAAAACCGGGACAGGGCTGAAGCCCTGTCCCTACGAGGGCGAGGGCGGTCTTCAGGGACAGGGCTTCAGCCCTCTCCCTGTGTGCGGTTGACCGCCAGGATCGCCCTGACGACGTCCGGGTCGAACTGCGTGCCGGCGCAGCGCTCGAGCTCCGCGAGCGCCTCTTCGAGCGACAGCGCACCGCGGTAGGGGCGGTCGGTCGTCATCGCGCTGAAGGCGTCGCAGGCGCAGACGATGCGGGCGACGAGGGGGATCTGCTCGCCGGCGAGCCCGTCGGGGTAGCCGCTGCCGTCGTAGTGCTCGTGGCAGGAGCGGACGATGCGGCCGACGTGGCCGAGCACGCCGCCGATGCGCTCGAGGAGGCGCTCGCCCTCGATCGTGTGCTGCTTCATCACCTCGCGCTCGGCGTCGTCGAGCGGGCCCTTCTTGTTGATGATCTCCGACGGCACGCGGATCTTCCCGACGTCGTGCAGGAGCGCGACGAACTCGCTGTCGCGCCGCTCCTCGGGTGAGAGGCCGAGCTCGTCGCCGACTGCGAGGACGAGCTCGACGACGTGACGGCTGTGGCTGCCCGTGTAGGCGTCGTCGGCCTCGACGACGTCGCCGAGCAGGAACGCCGTGCCGCGGTACGCATCCGAGAGCTCGAGCGCGTGGTCGATCCGGCGGCTGCGCTCCTGCGAGAAGCTCCGCAGCAGCAGCACGAGCGGGAGGACGAGCAGCGGCAGCGCGGGATGGACCTGCGCCGCGAACGCGAGCATCAGCCCGATCGGGGCGAGCGAAGCGTCGACGAGATACACCCAGCCGAGGAACCGCGCGAGCGTCGAGAGCGGGACGCGCAGCGCGAAGCCGCTGAGTACCGCGGTCGAGGCGAAGTCGAAGGCGAACTGCGCGCCGAGGGCGCCCAGGTAGATCGGCCAGGCGGTCCAACGGAGCGGCATCCCGCCCGCGTACTCCAGGACCAGCACCGGCCCGAGGGTGTGCCACGCGCTCGCCAGGGCACCGAGCAGGCGCTCGGTCTGGGGGACGCCGCGCGCCTCGATCACGAGCCCCAGGATCAGGCCGAGCGCCACCGTGCCGGGCACGGCGCCGACGGGGAGCGAGAAGAGCATCGGGACGAAGACGAGCTCCGTCGGGATCGCAAGGCCGGTGCCGATCTCGAACTCGACACGCGAGACGATCGCGTAGAGCGCGGCGGAGAAGAGCAGCCACCACGGGGAGAATCCGCGCCCCGCGTGCAGGGTGGCCGCGGTGACGGCTGCCGTCGCGACGAACGCGATCGCGACGCCCAGATAGGTCGCGCGGACGCGTCGTTGCCCGACCCCACCGGCGGCGCGCTCGCGGCCGCTGCGAATCAGCTCGTCGACGACCTCGGGCGAGCGGGCGCTCTCGGAAGTGGTGAGGGCCCCCTGCTCCATTCTCCTAATCGTTCACCGCTCTGCGTGACATCGCGCTCCCTCGACCGAGTGATTTGCTCGATACCCCTTTTTGGGGAATATGGAGAAATGCTGGAATGACGACTAGGTGTAAGACACCAGTCTGCGTGATCCTAAGCAGACACAAACTGCGGCTACCTGTTTCTGCGGCAACACCCTGAGGGAGGGTAAAAAAAGTGAAATCTGCGGCATTCGCGCTCCTCGGAGCGCTCGTTTCTGCATCAGTTCTGCTGGTTGGCACGGCGAACGCCAGCCAGCCTGCGGTGACCCCGCCGACCGCGGCTTCGGCGCTGTCGACGATTGCGTCGACCGTGTCCTCGGCCATCACGGCGCTCGCCGGCGGCAATTGCGGCTCGACGGCGGAGGTCTTCTCGCCGTGGGGCGATCTGCGTGACTACTACCTCACGGCCGACGGCGGCTTCGAGAACGGTGGCGCCGGCTGGTCGTTCCAGAACGCGAAGGTCGTCTCGGGCAACGAGCCGTTCTTCGTCCACGGCAAGAGCGACCACTCGTCGCTCCTGCTCTCGGGCGGTGGCTCGGCGCTCTCACCGTCGCTCTGCTTCGGGCTCCTTTACCCCGGCATTCGCTTCATGGCGATGAGCCCGACGGGCACCGGCACGGTTGACGTCCACGTGATCGCACGTGGCGCGCTCGGCGTGCTCTCGACGCTCGACGTTGGCAGCTACTCGGTCGGCAAGGCCTGGGCTCCGACGACGATCTTCAACACGACGTTCAGTCAGCTGGACGTGCCGGTGGGGACGAAGTCGATCCAGATCGAGCTCGACGCGACGGGCTCCGTGCAGGTCGACGACCTGTACATCGATCCGTTCATCCAGCGGTAGACGGAACCTCCCGCAGGGAAACGTGAGGGCGGCGCAGGCCG
>CAIYXH010000136.1 GCA_903930195.1 uncultured Actinomycetes bacterium
CGGCGCGTTCGCGGTCGCCGTGCACGGCGCCGACGAGCTGGCCGCACGTCACGAGGCGGCGCACGACGACTACCGCGCGATCATCACCAAGGCGCTGGCCGACCGCCTGGCCGAGGCGGCCGCGGAGTGGCTCCACCAGCGGGCGCGGAAGGAGTGGTACGCGCCCGACGAGCAGCTCACGGGCGAGGAGCTCCTCCACGAGGGCTTCCGCGGCATCCGCCCGGCGTTCGGCTACCCCGCCTGCCCGGATCACAGCGAAAAGCAGAAGCTGTTCGACCTGCTCGGTGCGGAGGAGCTCGGGATCACGCTCACCGAGAGCTTTGCGATGCTCCCGGCCGCTGCCGTCAGCGGGATCTATCTCGCGAGCCCCGCCGCGCGCTACTTCGCGGTCGGGCGTGTCGGCTCCGACCAGGTCGCCGACTACGCCGAACGCAAGGGCGTCACGCGTGAGGAGGCCGAGCGCTGGCTCGGCCCGAACCTCGCAGATGCCTTGTCGGGCGCTTAGAACCGCCTAAGAAACCCGTGGTACAAGTGACGGGTGCTGTCGGCAGAAACCCTTGCTCCGAGCGCGATTCTGATTGTCGCGCTCGCGATCTCGGCGCCCGCGTTCGCGGATGCGCCGAGCGTCAAGCTCACGGCTGCCGACCAGCAGCGCGCCCAGTCTGCGCTGCTGCGACGCGCGGATTTCGGCCGTGATTGGCAGGGCGGGAGGGTGGCTGCGTCGCCGCTCGCCGCCCCGGGGTGCCCCGACTTCGATCCGAAGGAGTCGGATCTCGTCGTCTCGGGCCATGCCGACGCCGACTTCGCCGTGCCGCGCTTCGACCTCTCGTTCGACCAGGACGTGGTCGTGCTCGCGAGCGCCGCGGCAGTCCAGACCGACTTCGCGCGCACGATCCAGCCCCAGCTCTCGTCCTGCCTCGCCTACCAGCTCGAGCAGGAGCCCGGCGTGACCGGCCAGGCCGTGGTCAAGGCGATCCCGTTCCCGCCCACCGGTGACGTCTGCGCCGCCTATCGGGCCGTGTTCACGCTCAAGACGCCGGCAAGGCAGGGCGCGCCCGGACGTATGGTTCGCTTCGTGAGCGACTACATCTACGTCGGCGCCGGCAGGTTCGAGTACTCGCTCAACCTCGTCGTGCCGTACGTCTCGGGCGACGATCAGCTGATCCCGTTCGAGGCCGCGATGGCGCAGACGATGGTCCGCCGGGCGGCGGCGACGTGAGGCGCCGCGTTGCCTGTGTCGGCGCCGCGCTCGCGGCGTGCTGCCTCGCGGGCGCCGCCTGGGCCGCCGATCCGCTCGATCCCGTCGTGAAGCCGACGAAGGCGAGCCAGATCGCCGCCAAGGACGCGGTGCTCAGCCGCGCCGACCTCGGCACGAAGTGGGCGGGGAACGCCGTGGCGAACCCGTCGAGCAAGCTGCCGGTCTGCCCGGCGCAGCACCCGAGCTACCACGACCTGACGGTCTCCGGCCACGCCGAGACCGTGTTCGTGCTCCAGACGTCGGGCATCACCGTCGACAGCGACGCGCAGGTGCTGCAGAGCCCGGCGGTCGTCGCCTCGACCTTCACCCGGATGCTCGGCCCGAAGCTCTCGACCTGCCTGCGCTACAACCTCGTCAAGACCGGCGTCCCGGCGTCGGCGGTGGGGGCCGTGACGAAGCTCGCGCTCCCGGTCGTCGGCGAGCACAGCGCGGCCTACCGCGTGACCGTCAACGAGGGCTCGATCCTCGCCGACTTCATCTTCCTGGGATCGGGGCGGACGCAGATGTTCCTCAACATCGTCGCGCCCGTCTCGCAGAAGGCGAAGATCACCGCGCTCGAGCGTAGGCTGACGCAGCTCCTCGTCACCCGGACGGCCTAGACCGTCACCGCCCGCCGCGTGCTCTATCCTGTTCCCGTGCCGGCGCCTCAGGGCGCCGTGTGCGTTCTATGAGAACCACGCTGAAGAGAGGGATCGGCCGCGGCGCCGAGCTCGACGGCTCGAACGGCAACGCCGTTTACCCGCCGGGCCCGATCAGCGCCGTCACGCGCTACGAGCAGCCACCGCTGCCCGCGCGTACCGGTGTCGGTCTCTTCGGGCGGATCCTGCTCGGGACGCTGCTGATCCTGACCTCGGTCGGCCTCGCGATCGCCGGGGGCGCGTACCTGTGGTTCCACGAGTCGGTCGCCGACGTCCGCGCGCACTCGAGCGACGTCAAGATCGCCGAGCGGAGCCTCAAGGCCGTCCTGCCGCACCAGGCGGCGATCGCGCTCGTGCTCGGCTACGACCAGCGGGCCGGCGTCGAGTACACGTCGGGCTCGCGCTCCGACACGGTGATGCTGATCCGCGCGCAGCCGGCCTCGAACGGCAACGGCGCGATCTCGCTGCTTTCGTTCCCCCGCGACCTCGGCGTCGACATCTACTGCCCGAATTCGGTGGGAACGGGCACGCACTTCGTCCAGAACGCCCGGATCAACGCCGCGTATGCCGACTGCGGCTCCGCGGGCACGCTCGCGACGGTCGAGCACCTCACCGGCCTCCCGGTCAACTATCTAATCACCGTCGACTTCCACGGCTTCAAGGAGATCGTCGACAAGCTCGGCGGCATCTGGCTCGACATCGACCGCACCTACTACAACAAGAACGTCGGCACGGCCGCGACGGACTACGCGAACATCGACCTTCCGCCGGGGTACCAAAAGCTCACCGGTGAGCAGGCGCTCGAGTTCGTCCGCTTCCGCCACACCGACAGCGACTACGTGCGCCTCGCGCGCCAGCAGGAGTTCGTCCGCGCGCTGAAGCAGCAGTTCTCGAGCAACTTCGACCCGCTCAAGCTCCCGTCGATCGTCTCGACGATCACGAAGAACGTCGAGGTCGGCGGCGATCCGAGCGACGGCACGGTGCTCAGCTACGCGCTGTTCGCGCTGACGCTCAAGGGCGGTCACATCTTCCAGGACAAGATCGACGGTGTCACCGGCGCGGGCGAGACGTCGGCGCCGCAGTCGTCCATCGATACCGCGGTGAA
>CAIYXH010000137.1 GCA_903930195.1 uncultured Actinomycetes bacterium
CGAGGGCACCGAGACCGATCCCGGCCTTGCGCAGGAACGCCCCACGGGTATGCGGATCGACCCGCGACGCTGCTTCCTGGATCGCGCCGTCGGTATCGACCTCTTCGAGCTTGAAGATCTCGGACATGGAAACGCTCCTCAGTTTGGTGCCGCTCCCGCCAGCAGGAGGAGACGACAGATAGGGGTGGATCGGGTGCCCCGACACACGGGACGGAAGGTGCGACCTCACCCAAAACCGATGTCCCCTCCCATAGACAATTCCCAAACATTCCGCGCCTCCGGCATCCCGCTTCCGGCACCCCGCACCAGGTCGCTATCCTTTTGATAGTTACTACCCCGAAGGAGATGGAGCCCGTGAGCACGTTCTTGCTCGTACCGCTCGAAGACACCGTTGTCTTCCCGCACATGTCGGTCACGCTGACGGTTGACGTCGGTGACGACGAGCGCGTCCTGCTCGTGCCGCGGCACGAGCACGACTACGCCAAGGTCGGGACGGTTGCCGAGGTCGGCGACCGCGTTCGGCTTCCCGGCGGCGGCCAGGCCGTCGTCCTCAACGGCCTGCACCGCGGCGTTCTCGGCGCCGCCCACTCCGACCCGCTCGGGAAGCTCCGGGTCGAGGTCGACGAGCGCCCCGACGACACGCCCCGCACCGGGCGCGTCCAGGAGCTCTCGACCGAATACCGCGCCGTCGTCGAGGAGATCCTCGAGCTGCGCAACGCCGACGAGCGCATCCATGCGTTCGTCCGCGCGATCGTCGAGCCCGGCGCACTCGCAGACAGCGCCGGCTACTCGCCCGACCTGACCTTCGAGCAGAAGGTCGAGCTCCTCGAGACCCTCGACATCACCGAGCGGCTCGAGCTTTCGGTCGCCCTCCAGCGCGAGCGGCTCGCCGAGCTGCAGGTGCGTCGCCGGATCCGCGACGACGTCGAGACCGGAGCCCAGAAGCAGCAGCGAGAGTACTTCCTGCGCAAGCAGATGGAGTCGATCCGGAAGGAGCTCGGCGAGGACGACGCCACCGGTGCCGGCGACATCCGCCAGAAGCTCGAGGACGCGGGCATGCCCGAGGACGTGCGCGAGCACGCCGAGCGGGAGCTGCGGCGGCTCGAGAGCATGGGCGAGTCGAGCGGCGAGGCGCCGATGATCCGCACCTACCTGGACTGGCTCACGGCCGTGCCGTGGTCGAAGCGGTCGGAGGACACGCTCGACGTCGTGAAGGCACGCGAGATTCTCGATGCCGACCACGCCGGGCTCGAGGACGTCAAGGACCGGATCGTCGAGTACCTGGCCGTGCGCAAGCTCCGCCAGGAGCGCGGCGTCCCGAACGACAAGCGCTCGGGCGCGATCCTGACCCTGATCGGCCCTCCCGGAACCGGCAAGACCTCGATCGGCGAGTCGATCGCGCACGCGCTCGGCCGTGAGTTCGTGCGGATGTCGCTCGGCGGTGTTCGTGACGAGGCCGAGATCCGCGGCCATCGCCGCACCTACATCGGCGCCATGCCGGGTCGGCTCGTGCGTGCTCTGCGCGACGCGGGGACGATGAACCCGGTGATCCTGCTCGACGAGGTCGACAAGCTCGGCGCGGACTGGCGCGGCGATCCGTCCGCGGCACTCCTCGAGGTGCTCGATCCGGCGCAGAACCACTCGTTCCGCGACCACTACCTCGACGTCGAGCTCGATCTCTCCGAGGTCGTCTTCATCGCCACGGCGAACGTTGCCGACACGATCCCCGGCCCGCTCCTCGACCGCATGGAGACGCTGCGCTTCGACGGCTACACCACGGACGAGAAGGTCTCGATCGCCCGCGGTTACCTCTGGCCGCGCCAGATCGAGCGCAACGGGCTCCGCGAGGACGAGGTGACCGTCACCGACGAGGTGCTGCGCACCGTCGTCGCCGAGTACACCCGTGAGGCCGGCGTCCGCCAGCTCGAGCGCGAGCTCGGGACCGTGCTGCGCAAGGTCGCGACCAAGCTCGCCTCGGAGAAGGTGACGGCGCCCGTCGCGGTCGACCTCGACGAGGTGCGCGACGCTCTCGGGCGGCAGAAGTTCTTCCAGGAGGCCGCCGAGCGCACGGCTGTTCCCGGCGTCGCCACGGGCCTCGCGGTCACGGGCACCGGCGGCGACGTGCTGTTCGTCGAGGCGACCTCGATGGACGGTGGCGGCGACTCGCTCGTCCTCACCGGCCAGCTCGGCGACGTGATGAAGGAGTCGGCACGGATTGCGCTCTCCTACATCCGCTCGCACGCGGAGGAGCTGAACATCGACCCGGCGAGCTTCGAGGGACGGCAGTTCCACGTCCACGTCCCGGCCGGGGCGATCCCGAAGGACGGCCCGAGCGCAGGCATCACGATGGCCACGGCCCTCGCGTCGCTCCTGTCCGGTCGCCCGGTGCGTCATACCGTGGGCATGACCGGCGAGGTGACGCTCCAGGGCCGGGTGCTCCCGATCGGCGGACTGAAGCAGAAGGTGCTGGCGGCTCACGCGGCCGGCCTGACCGACGTCGTGATCCCCGAGCGGAACCGCGCCGACCTCGACGACGTCCCGGCGGACGTCCGCGAGGCGATGAGCTTCCACCCGGTGATGACGCTCGGCGAGGTGCTCGAGCTCGCGCTCGAGCCCGCACCGACGGCAGTCCCCGCGTAGCGATGCGCTGTAGGAGCTGCACCCCCCTGCC
>CAIYXH010000138.1 GCA_903930195.1 uncultured Actinomycetes bacterium
CCCGGTGCTCGAGCTTCTGCGCGGCCGTCATGCCGCACTCGTGATCAACACGCCGGAGGGACGGAACGCACGCCGCGACGGCTACGCGATCCGTGAGGCAGCGTCGCTCGCACGGGTTCCGTGCATTACGACGCTCGCCGCGGCGCGAGCGGCCGTTGCAGCGATCGCCGAGGCGCGCCCGGCCGCGCCGGTGTCGCTGCAGGAGCGTCAGGTGCCGGCGCTCGAGCCGACCGCGTCGGTCAGCGCCGCGTAGTCGCTGGCAGCGAGGAGTCCCGCCAGCTCGCGATTGACCCGCGAGGCCCAGAGTGGCCCCCCGTAGACGAAGCCCGTGTACGCCTGCACGAGCGTCGCGCCCGCCTGGATCCGGTCCCAGACGTCGCGGCCGCTCTCGACCCCGCCGGCCGAGACGAGGGTCAGCCTGCCGCCGACGCGCGCATGCAGGCGCCGCAGCACGTCGAGGGAGCGTGGCGCGAGCGGTGCGCCCGACAGACCGCCTGTCCGCCCGATGCGCTCCCACGCCGCAGGCTGGCGCAGCGCAGCCGGGTCGGTGCTCGTATTCGTCGCGACGATCCCGTCGAGCCCGGCGGCGGCAGCGGCGTCGGCAAGCGCGTCGAGCTCGTTGTCCGTCAGGTCGGGCGCGAGCTTGACGAGCAGGGGCCGCGCCCCGATCTCGGCCCGGACGGCAGTCGCGATCCGCGTCAGCTCCTCGGCCGTCTGCAGGGCACGGAGGCCGGGCGTGTTCGGCGAGCTCACGTTGATCACCGTGAACGCGGCGAGAGGGGAGAGGACACGGGCCGCTGCGGCATAGTCGGCCGCGGCGTCCTCCGGAGCGGTGTCCTTCTGCTTGCCGATGTTGACGCCCAGCGGAACGGTCGACCCCGTCGCCAGCCGTGAGGCGACCGCAGCGGCACCTTCGTTGGGGAAGCCCATGCGGTTGACGAGAGCGCGCTCGGCGGGAATCCGGAAGACACGCGGACGAGGATTGCCCGGCTGGCCGATCGGCGTGACCGTCCCGACTTCCACGAACCCGAAGCCGAGGAGCCCGAGCCCGGGGTACCAGGTGCCGTTCTTGTCCAGCCCCGCGGCGACGCCCAGCGGCGAGGGGAAGCGTGAGCCGAAGACGTCCACCGCCAGCGACGGTGCGGGCGAGCCGGCGACGCGACGGAGTGCGGTGCGGCCGACGGGGGACGCCGCCGCGGCGTGGAGCGCGCGGCCGGCCAGCTCGTGTGCGTGCTCGGCGTCGAGGCGCGAGACGATCGTGCGGAAGAAGAGCCGGTACACGCGAGCTATCCTCGACACACGGCACCGGAACCGCAACCGAGAGCCGTTCCGAGCGCCGCCCAAGGGCCTCGTGAAACCGTTGCCATCACAGACAATCCTCCCGAACCGATGGCACTTGCATGGGGCGCGGAGGTTGTTAGTATGCGGCCCTCATGGTGCCTCCGCCGATGCAGGTTCAAGCTCCGGTCAGGTCGCACGACCAGCGTATGGAAGCCCTTGCGAGGGCAAACGACATCCGGGTCAAGCGTGCGCAGTTGAAGCGCGACCTGAAGTCGGGCGATACGTCGATCGAAGCGATTCTGAGCAACCCGCCAGAGTTCGTCTCGACCGCCAAAGTCTTCGACATGCTCCTCGCCGTGCCGAAGTTCGGCCGGGTGAAGGCGGCACGTCTGCTGAACCAGTGTCGGATCAGCCAGTCCAAGACCGTCGGGGGCCTCTCCGACCGGCAGCGACAAGAGCTGATCGGGCTCTTCAACCGCTGAGGCGAGGCGAGGCCGGCGTGGCTCAGGAGCCCGCACTTCCCGTCTTCGTCGTGACCGGACCGTCCGGCGCCGGCAAGGGGACGCTGATCGCGCTCGTGCTCCCGGAGATCCCGGAGCTCGCGCCGTCGGTGTCCGCGACGACCCGTCCGCAGCGTCCGGCCGAGGAGGATGGCGTCCAGTACCACTTCCTCACGCGCGAGCGCTTCGACGCCGCCGTCGACGACGGCCACTTCCTCGAATGGGTCGACTACGTCGGCAACCGCTACGGCACGCTCAACTCCGAGATCGACCGGCTGCGCGCGCAGGGCAAGGCGCCGCTCCTCGAGCTCGAGACCGAAGGCGCCCTCCGCGTGAAGGACACCGTCGATCATGCTGTCACGATCTTCGTCACGGCTCCCGTCGACGAGCTCGAGCGCCGGCTGCAGGCGCGCGCGACCGAGAGCACGGGAGAGATCGGCGACCGGATCGACACGGCGCGCCGCCAGCTCGAGCAGCAGGCCGACTTCGACCACGTCGTCGCGAACGACGATCGGCTCGCGGCCGCAAGCCTGCTCAAGGGGATTATCCTGCGGGAGCTCGCCGCTGCCGGTACCATGGCGCGCAGATGATTCATCCACGTATCGATCAGCTCATGAACCAGGTCGACTCGCGTTACGCCCTGGTGATCGTCGCCGCCAAGCGCGCGCG
>CAIYXH010000139.1 GCA_903930195.1 uncultured Actinomycetes bacterium
CCCGGGAACTCCTTGCGGATTCCCCGCATCTCGAGAACGATCTCGTCGCTCACCGGCCCCAGCCTATCCAGGAAGGAAGTCGGGGAGAGGCGTGGCGTACCGCCTCTCCCCGCGCTTCGCTACTTCTTGATGACCGCCGGGGGAACGAGCTTCCCGGAGATGATCTGGGCCTTGTAGCTGTTCATCAGCGAGACCCACGAGGCCGGCACCTTCGGGCTGATCTTGCCCACGCCGACGCCGCCGTTCTTCACGTTGAGCAGGATGTCGCTGCCGCCCTTGAACGTGCCTTCGTTGACCTGCTGGATCACGTCGTAGACGCCCACGTCGGTCTTCTTGACCGCGCTCGTGAGGATCTTGCTCGCGACCTTGTACTCGTCGGCATCGACGCCGACGCCCCACTTGCCGAGCTTGGACGCTTCCTTGAGCGCACCGTCACCACAGGAGCCGGCGACCTGGAAGACGACCTCGGCACCCTGGCCGATCTCGTTCTGGGCGACGGTCGAGCAGGCAGACTCGTCGGTGAAGCTGTTCGAGTACTGGACGAGCACGGTCGTGCCCGGCACGACCTTGTCCGCGCAGTACTTGTAGCCCGCGATGTACGAGTCGACCGGCGGGATCTCGATGCCGCCGACAGCGGCGATCGTCTTCGTGCCCATCGACGCAGCTTCCTTCGCGGCGAGAACGCCGACGAGGCAGCCTGCCTCCTGGGTCGCGTAGGTGATGCCCTCCTCGTTCTTGTAGCCACCGGCGTCCTTGTAGGTGTCGTCGGTGATCGCGAAGTCGGTGTTCGGATACTGCTTCGCGTAGAGCTTGACGGTCGAGTCGAGCAGGAAGCCTGCCGCGATGATGACCTTCGCGTTGTCGCGAACAGCGGTGTTGTAGTTCGGCTTGTAGTCGCTCGCCGAATGCGAGATGATCGGCTTCGCGGTCAGGCCGAACTTCTTCGCAGCCTCGTTCAGGCCCTTCAGCTGGTTCTTGTTGAAGCCGTTGTCGTTGAAGCCCGCAACGTCGCTCACGAGCGCCGCAGTGAACTTGCCGCCATGGGAAGCCGCGCCGCTGACTCCGGCGAGCACGAGGCCCGCAAGCAGCGCCGCAACTGCGGCAAGGGTCGCCTTTCTCACTCTCTCCTCCTTGCTGGTACGAACGGGGTCTTGCTGAGGAGGCGATCCTACGCGGTCGGCTGGACGGCCGCTACTGCGCGAGCGGGAGTGTCACTGAGGCGTGCGGGCCAGATCGGCCTCGCTCACCAGGACCGAGCGGGGCTTGGAGCCCTCGTACGGCGAGATGATGTTGCGCCGCTCGAGCATGTCGATCAGGCGGCCGGCACGCGTGTAGCCGACGCGCAGGCGGCGCTGGAGGAGCGAGACGGACGCGGTCTGCGCCGCGACGACGATCTCGATCGCCTTGTCGAGGAGCGGATCCTCGTCCGGGTCGAACTCGCCGTCGTCGGAGATCGCGTCGTCCGCGAAGACCTGCGGTGCTTCGAGGAACTTCTCGTCGATCCGCTGCTCGCGCTGCGCGCGGCACTGGTCGACGATCCGGGACACCTCGTCCTCGGTGACGAAGGCACCCTGCACGCGCTGGAGGCGGTCGGTGCCGAGCGGCTTGAAGAGCATGTCGCCGGAGCCGAGGAGGCTCTCGGCACCGTTCTGGTCGAGGATCACGCGGGAGTCGGTCTGCGAGGAGACCGCGAAGGCGATCCGCGACGGGACGTTCGCCTTGATCATCCCGGTGATGACGTCCACCGACGGCCGCTGCGTCGCGAGCACGAGGTGGATGCCGACGGCACGGGACTTCTGGGCGAGGCGGATGATCGCGTCTTCCACATCCTGGGGGCTGACCATCATCAGGTCGGCGAGCTCGTCGATCACGACGAGGAGGTACGGATACTCCTCCTCACCCCGCTTGCGTAGCTCGCGGTTCGCCTCGGGGAGGCTGCGGGCGCGGAGCTGCTCGAGGTGCTGGTAGCGCCGCTCCATCTCGGTGACGACGTTGAGGAGGACTGCGCTCGCCTCCTTCGGGCTCGACACGACCGGCGTGAGCAGGTGCGGGATCGACTCGTAGTAGTTGAGCTCGATCCGCTTCGGATCGATCAGGATCAGGCGTACCTCGTCCGGCGTCGAGCGCAGGAGGATCGAGGTGAGGATCGTGTTGATGCAGCCCGACTTGCCCGAGCCCGTGGTGCCGGCGATCAGCAGGTGCGGCATGCGTGCGAGATCCGTCCAGACGGCGGCACCGGAGATGTCCTTGCCGAGCCAGACGGAGAGCGGGCTGGCCGCCTGCGGCATCGGGCCGAAGATGTCGCCGAGCGTGACGAGGTTCGGCGAGAGGTTCGGCACCTCGACCCCGACCGCCTGCTTGCCGGGGATCGGCGCGAGGATGCGGATGCCGGTCGTCGCAAGCGCATAGGAGAGGTCGTCCTTGAGGTTCGCGACCTTGCCGACCTTCGTGCCTGCCGCGAGCTGCAGCTCGTAGCGGGTGACGCGCGGGCCTGAGACCTTGCCGACGAGCTTGGCTTCGACGCCGAAGCTCGCGAGGCACTGCAGGAGCGCGTCGCCGACCCGGCTGCTCGCCGCCTCGCTCGGACCGCTGCCGGGCTTCGAGTGGACGAGGATCTCCTGGTCGGGCAGGTGATAGTCGCTCGGCGCCTTCTCCTCGAGCGGGAAGAGGCTGCCCTGGGAGCCCTCGAGCGTCGGGGCTTCGTCGCTCTCCGGTTCGGCAGGCGTGAGGTCTGCGCCGAAGTCGAAGACGTGCGGCAGCGACGGCTCCGCGTCGACGACGTCGGGGAAATCGTGCTCCACGTCGATCGGCGACTCGATGCGCGCCGGCGGGATGTAGGTGTCCTCTTCGAACACCGGATTCTGCAGCGGCTCGCGCGAGCTGCGCGGGCGGCGGGCAGGGAGCTCGCTGCGGACGCGCGTGTGCGCGTGCCGGACGGCGTCCCCCGAGCGGCGGACGATGGCGCCGAGCGAGGCACCGGTGAGGAAGAGCATCCCGGCGAGCGTTGCGACGATGCCGAGGATCGTCGAGCCCGTCGTGCCGATCCCCCGCGCGACGACCGATTCGAGGCCGCGGCCGAGGTACCCGCCATGGCTGCGGCCGAGGGCGAGCAGGATCGCCGGCACCGCGACCGAGAGACCCAGACGGAAGGGCGTCACCGAGATGAGCGCGCTCCGCGTGACGATCAGGCCGCCGACGGGGATGCAGACGAGCGGCGCGATGTAGGCCGCCCAGCCGAGCGTGTCGAGGAACGCGTGTGCCACCGGCCCGCCGTTCAGGCCGAACCAGAGCACGCAGGCCAGGAAGATCCCGATCGCGATCAGGCCCAGGCCGGCGAGCTCGGGATTGTGGTGGCTCGTCGCACCGCGCTTGCGGCGCTTGGTCGTGCGCGACGACGTCTTCGCACGGGTGCGCGACGGAGCAGTGCGCTTGGGCTGCGCGGCCATGAGCGCGGACTTCGCGCTCGCGGCGTGCGCTCCTGCTCAGCCCAGCGAGGCGATGCGCTCGATCAGCAGTTCGGCGAACGCGTCGGCGTCGATGCCCAGCCCGACGACGTGGCCTTCGCGCGGCGGGGTGTCGTGGCGGCCGCGCCAGTCGACATTCGTGCGGCCCCTCCCCTGCTCCCAGCTGCAGTCGATCTCGATCCGGGCCGGCCGCACGTCGACGAGCGACGGGGCGATCACGTGCGCCACGGCCACCGGGTCGTGCATCGGCGAGCCGACGAGATCGGGGTACATGTGCTCGTGCCAGCGGCCGTAGAAGTCGAGGAGCTCCGCGACGAGCGTCCCCGTGCGGCCGGTGGCGCGCATGCGGGCTCCGTGCTCCGCGGTGATCAGCGCCTGGTGCGTGACGTCGAGGCCGATCATCGTCACGTCGATCCCACTGTCGAACACCCGCCGTGCGGCTTCCGGGTCGGCCCAGATGTTGAACTCGGCGGCCGGGGTGCGGTTCCCCTCGCCGACCGAGCCGCCCATCAGCACGATCCGCTCGGGCCGCGCATCGGGGTGGAGCGCGAGCAGCAGGGCAACGTTCGTCAGCGGACCCGTCGGGACGAGCGTGAGCTTGCCGTTGCGGGCGCGGATCTCCTGTGCGAGGTAGTCGACGGCATGCAGGTCGATTGCCGACCCCACCGCGGGTGCCAACTCGGGGCCGTCGAGACCCGTCTCGCCGTGGACGTGCGTGGCGGTGTCCTGGCGGCGCACGAGCGGCGCGTCGCTGCCGGCGGCGACGGGAATGTCGGAGCGGCCCGCGAACTCGAGGATCCGGAGGGCGTTCGCCGTGGTCTTCGCGAGCGTGGAGTTCCCGCCCACCGTCGTGACGCCGACGAGATCGACCTCGGGGGAGCCGAGCGCCAGGAGCAGGGCGATCGCGTCGTCGTGGCCGGGGTCGCAGTCGATGATGATCGGCGTCGGGGTCATGCCCCTATCCAAGCAGTGCAGAAGGCATCGAGGTCGGCTCTGGTGGGGAGTGACGTCTGGGCGCCGAGGCGCGTGGCGGCGAGCGCGCCCGCCGCACAGGCCCGTCGGAGGGCGGCGCCACGCTCCATGCCCTCGAGGAGCGAGACGACGAGCGAGGCTGCGAAGGCATCCCCGGCTGCCGTGCCGTCGACGGCGTCGATCTCCGGCGCGAGAGACTCGGCGACGAGGGCCCCTCCCTCGTACAGCGCGGCGCCCTTCGCGCCGCGGGTGACGGCCACGAGCTTTCCGGCCGAGACGACCTCGTGCTCCAGCTCGTTGACGATCAGCAGGTCGGGCTCGAGGTTCACGGGGCGCGCAGGCGCGGCATTGAGCGCGAAGAACGACGCCTGCGCTGCAGCAGCCTCCACCACCTCGTCGGCGACCTCCAGCTGGCAGAGGACGGCATCCGAGACCGTCCGCGGCCGGACGGCGGCATTCGCCCCGGGCACGACGACGATCTGGTTCTCACCGGCATCGTCGACGAGGATCAGGGCGGAGCCGGTCTCGCCCTCCCGCTCGAGCTCGAGCAGGACGCCTGCGGCGACGAGTCCCGCCAGCGCCTCCTCCGCGAATGCGTCGTCGCCGACCGCGCCGATCATCCGGACGTGCGCGCCGAGGCGGGCCGCGGCGACCGCCTGATTGGCCCCCTTGCCGCCGGGGAACCGCTCGAACGCGGCCGCGGTCAGGGTCTCGCCGGCGCGCGGCAGCCGTTCGACGCGGGCGACGAGGTCGAGGTTGATCGACCCGACGACGGTGAGTGTCGGCGCCGTCACACCTCGACGACGACCGGCAGGATCATCGGTCGGCGGCGGGTGCGGTCGTAGACGAGCTGGCCGAGCTCGTCGTGGAGGTGCTCCTGGATCAACTTGATCTCACGGATGTCGTCGGCCAGCAGGCCGCGAACGATCGAGTGGGCCTCCGTGCGCATCTCTGCGAGCAGCTCCTTCGATTCGGCGAAGCCGCGCGCGATCAGCTCGGGCTGGGCGGCAGCGCCGTTCGACAGCGTCGTGACGACGATGAGCACGCCGTCCTCCGAGAGGTGGCGGCGGTCGCGCAGCGCGACGTCGGAGATGTCCCCCACGCCGAGGCCGTCGACGAACGTCATGCCGGACTCGACCTTGCCGTTGATCCGCACGCCGGCCTTCGAGAGCTCGACG
>CAIYXH010000140.1 GCA_903930195.1 uncultured Actinomycetes bacterium
AGCTCTTCCTCGTCGACGGCAACAACCTCGCCTACCGCGCCTTCTTCGCGCTCCCCGAGGAGCTCGCGACGAGCGACGGCCAGCCGACGAACGCGCTGCTCGGCTTCTCGAACATGCTCTTCAAGCTGCTCGCGGACTACAAGCCGAAGAGCGTCGCCGTCGCCTGGGACTCCCGGCCGGTCGAGCGCAGAGCCGCGGCCGAGGCGGGCGGGGTCGTCTACAAGGACGGCCGCAAGCCGATGCCCGACCTGCTGCGCGAGCAGTTCCCGCACTTCCGGCCGATCGTCGAGGCCTTCGGCTACCGCAACCTGGAGTTCGAGGGCTGGGAGGCAGACGACGTCATCGCCACCCTCGCCACGCGCGCAGACGACGCCGGTGTCCGCACCTGCGTCGTCTCGACGGACCGCGACGCATTCCAGCTCTGCTCCGGGAACATCTGCCTGATGATGACGCCGCGCGGGGTCGCGGACGTGCAGGTCTACACCCCCGAGCGCGTCGAGGCGCGCTACGGCGTGCGGCCCGACCAGGTGCCCGACTTCATCGGCCTCAAGGGCGACACGAGCGACAACATCCCCGGTGTCCCCGGGATCGGCGACAAGACCGCCGGCCAGCTCGTGGCGCAGTTCGGCACGCTCGAGGCGGTGATCGAGCACGCCGCCGAGCTCTCGCCGGCGCGCGCGAAGAACATCGCGGAGCACGCCGACCAGGCCCGGCTCTCGAAGCAGCTCGCGACGATGCGGCGCGACCTCGAGCTCGACTACGACCCCGCGGCGCTCGTCCTCCTGCCGCCCGACCGCTCGCAGCTCAAGGAGATCTTCCGCCGCTTCGAGTTCCGCGGGCTCCTCGGCCGCGTCGACACGCTCGACGAGGCGCTGCCGGCAGCCGAGGCGACGGGTCCCGCGACGACCGTGGCTGTCCCATGGCGCGAGGGGATCCTCGCCGCGCCCTCCGGCCGCGCGGGCTACGCGCTTCTTGCCGACAGGGCGGCGCTCGCCGAGAACGGCGAGGTCGTCGTCGGTGCACCGCTCGATCGCCTTGCCGGCGAGCTCGTCGTGCACGGCGCGAAGGCGCTCGGCGTCGCCGCGACCGACGACACCGAGATCGCCGCCTATCTGATCGAGCCGGGCCGCTCGGAGTACAAGCTCGACGATCTCGGCGCCGAGTACGGGGTCGAGCTCGCGCCGTCGCCGGAGGCGGACGAGGAGACGGCCGCGCTCGTCCGCGCCGCCGACCTGCCGCTGCGGCTGATCGAACCGATGCTCGGCCGGCTTGCCGAGCGCGAGCTGACGCAGCTCTACCGCGACGTCGAGCTGCCGCTGACCCAGGTGCTCGCCGAGATGGAGCGCGCCGGCGTGAAGATCGACGACTACCGCATGGGCGAGATCACGGCCCGCCTCGCCGAGCGCGTCGCCGAGCTCGAGGCGGTCGCGTACGAGCTCGCCGAGGAGGAGTTCATGCTCGGCTCGACCCAGCAGGTCGCGCGGATCCTCTTCGAGAAGCTCGGCCTCACCGCCGGCCGCAAGGGCAAGACCGGCTACTCGACCGACGCCAAGGTACTGCGCGGGATTCGCGCCGAGCACGCGCTCGTGCCGGTGCTCGAGGAGTGGCGCGAGCTCTCGAAGCTGCTCAACACCTACCTCGGGCCGCTGCCGACGCTGATCGACGAGACGAGCGGACGGCTGCACACGACGATCAACCAGACCGTCGCCTCGACCGGCCGGCTCTCCACGACACGCCCGAACCTCCAGTCGATCCCGATCCGCACCGACCTCGGCCGCGAGATCCGCTCGGCCTTCATCGCGGAGGAGGGCGCCAAGCTGATCTCGGCCGACTACTCGCAGATCGAGCTGCGGATCCTCGCGCACGTCTCGGGCGAGCCGAAGCTCCGCGAGGCGTTCGCGCGGGGCGAGGACATCCACCGGGCGACCGCCGCCGAGGTGCTCGGCAAGGATCCGGCGACGCTGACGACGGGGGAGCGGTCGATCGCGAAGATGATCAACTTCGGGATCGTCTACGGCATCTCGGCGTTCGGCCTCTCGGACAACCTCGAGATCCCGCGCGAGCAGGCGCAGGCGTACATCGACGCCTACCTCGCCCGCTTCCCGCACGTTCAGGTCTTCATCGCGCGCACGATCGAGCAGGCGAAGCGCGACGGCTACGTCACCTCGCTCCTCGGACGCCGGCGCCCGGTGCCCGAGATCCGCGCCTCGAACTACGCGACCCGGTCGCTCGGGGAGCGCTACGCCGTCAACTTCGTGATGCAGGGCTCGAACGCCGACATCATCAAGGTCGCGATGATCCGCATCCACGACCGGCTCCGGGCAGAGGGGCGTGCGTCGCGGCTCGTGCTGCAGGTGCATGACGAGCTGCTGCTCGAGGCGCCCGACGCCGAGGTGGCCGCGATGAAGGAGCTTGTCCGCTCCGAGATGTGCGGTGCCTTCGCCCTCGATCCGCCGCTCGCGGTCGACGTCGGCGTCGGTGAGAACTGGGCCGAGGCGAAACGGTAGAATCCCGGTAACGGACTGGGTCAGCGCCCAGTCCTCCGCCCACTGCCGCATGGCGCAGATGTGCGGCTATACTCCCTGGCCGTTTTGTCTACTCAAGATCTCATCCAGCAAGAACCCGGCGTTTGGGTCGAAGGCCCCGACGGCGAGCTCATCCCCGACTACGACGCGACGTTCCCCGAGATCAACGAGGGCGAGGTCGTGCATGGCACGGTCGTGCGCGTCGACAAGGACGAGGTGCTCGTCGACATCGGCTACAAGTCCGAGGGCGTCATCCCGGTCGCCGAGCTCTCGATCCGCCGCTCCGTCAACCCCGCCGACGAGGTCTCCCTCGGCGACGAGGTCGACGCGCTCGTCCTCACCAAGGAGGACGCAGAGGGTCGCCTGATCCTCTCCAAGAAGCGCGCGCGGTTCGAGCTGGCCTGGAAGAACATCGAGCGCGCTGCTGAATCGGGCGAGCCGGTCGACGGCCGCGTGATCGAGGTCGTCAAGGGCGGTCTCATCCTCGACCTGGGCGTGCGCG